>NZ_JBSSBG010000018.1:0-84781 GCF_054968445.1 Polaribacter sp. M10 | reverse complement strand
TACTCAAGCGGCCAACGAGGACGGACTGTAACTCCGTTGACTATGTCTTCGCAGGTTCGAATCCTGCTCTCCCCACAAATTTACATTTTGCGAAAGTAGCTCAGTTGGTAGAGCGTCAGCCTTCCAAGCTGAATGTCGCCGGTTCGAACCCGGTCTTTCGCTCAAAGAAATCCAACAAAGCCGGTGTAGCTCAGTTGGTAGAGCGCATCCTTGGTAGGGATGAGGTCACGGGTTCAAATCCCGTCATTGGCTCATTGTATAATAATATTAGACACTAAATATATTTAAACTAAGAATTAAAATCAATAATTATGGCAAAAGGAACTTTTGACCGTTCGAAACCTCACTTAAATATTGGTACAATCGGACACGTAGATCACGGTAAAACAACTTTAACTGCGGCTATTACTAAAGTATTAGCTGATGCAGGATTCTCTGAAGCTAGATCTTTTGATCAGATTGATAATGCACCAGAAGAAAAAGAAAGAGGTATTACAATTAATACTTCTCACGTAGAGTATCAAACTGCTAATCGTCACTACGCTCACGTAGACTGTCCAGGTCACGCGGATTACGTAAAGAACATGGTTACAGGTGCTGCTCAAATGGATGGGGCAATTTTGGTTGTTGCTGCTACAGATGGTCCAATGCCACAAACTAGAGAGCACATCTTATTAGGTCGTCAGGTAGGTATTCCACGTATCGTTGTTTTCTTAAACAAAGTTGATATGGTTGATGATGAAGAGCTTTTAGAGTTAGTTGATATGGAGGTTAGAGAGTTATTATCTTTCTACGAGTATGATGGTGATAATGGTCCTGTAGTTTCAGGTTCTGCTTTGGGAGCTTTAAATGGTGAGCAAAAATGGGTAGATACAGTTTTAGAATTAATGGAAGCTTGTGATACTTGGATTGAAGAGCCATTAAGAGAGGTTGATAAAGATTTCTTAATGCCTGTTGAGGATGTGTTTTCAATTACTGGTCGTGGAACTGTAGCTACAGGTCGTATCGAAACTGGTATCGCTAATACAGGAGATGTTGTTGATATTATTGGTATGGGTGCAGAGAAGATGTCTTCTACTATTACTGGTATTGAGATGTTCCGTCAAATCTTAGATAGAGGTGAGGCTGGAGATAATGCAGGTATCTTATTAAGAGGTATTGCTAAAGAAGATATTAAAAGAGGTATGGTAATCTGTAAGCCAGGTTCTGTTACTCCACACGCAAAATTTAAAGCAGAAGTATATGTTTTAAAGAAAGAAGAAGGTGGTCGTCACACTCCATTCCATAACAATTATCGTCCACAGTTCTATGTAAGAACTACAGATGTAACAGGTACTATTAATTTACCTTCTGGTGTAGAGATGGTTATGCCTGGAGATAACTTAACAATTACTGTTGACTTAATTCAACCAATTGCATTAAATGTTGGTTTACGTTTTGCTATCCGTGAAGGTGGTAGAACTGTAGGAGCAGGTCAGGTAACTGAATTATTAGACTAATATTTTAGTTTACTAGTTAATAAATTTAAAGGGTGTCCCGTTTTTAACGGGACGCCTTTATGAATAAATAACAGAGACGGGTTTAGCTCAGTTGGTAGAGCACTGGTCTCCAAAACCAGGTGTCGGGGGTTCGAGTCCCTCAATCCGTGCGAAATAAATTAAGTAAGATGAACTTTATACAATATATCAAAGATTCTTTTGACGAATTAAGTAACCATATGACTTGGATATCTAAAGAAGATGCCCAAAAAACAACTGTTACTGTAGCAGTTTTTACTATTGTATTCGCATTAGCTGTAGCTGGTATAGATTATGTTTTTCAGACTGGGTTAGATAACTTTTTTAAATTATTTTAAGTAATAAATTATGGCTGATTCAGTGATGAAATGGTATGTTGTTAGAGCCATTGGAGGACAAGAAAATAAAGTTAAAAATTACATTGAAACTGAAATTTCTAGAGTAGGTTTATCTGATTATGTTAATCAGGTAATTGTACCAACAGAAAAGGTAGTTCAAATTAGAAACGGAAAAAAAGTTAATAGAGAAAGAGTTTACTTTCCAGGATATATTATGGTAGAGGCTAACCTTTCAGGTGAAGTTCCTCACGTAATCAAAGCAATTACAGGAGTTATCGGGTTTTTAGGTGAAACTAAAGGTGGTGAACCTGTACCTATGCGTAAGTCTGAGGTAAACAGAATGCTAGGTAAAGTTGATGAACTTTCCGTGCAAGATGAAAACATCGCTATTCCTTATAATCAAGGGGAAACAGTAAAAGTTGTTGATGGTCCTTTTAATGGATTTGATGGAACTATAGAAAAAGTAAACGAAGAAAAGCGTAAACTTGAAGTAATGGTGAAAATATTCGGAAGAAAAACACCATTAGAATTAAGTTATATGCAAGTAGAAAAGATATAATTGTTACACAAATATATATCGATTTATTTTTTGGCTTCCAACTTAAAATAAATCATTAAACATTTTTAAAATGGCAAAAGAAGTTAGTAAAGTAGTTAAGTTACAAGTAAGGGGAGGCTCAGCGAATCCGTCGCCGCCGGTTGGACCCGCTTTAGGTGCTGCTGGTGTTAACATTATGGAGTTTTGTAAACAGTTCAATGCAAGAACGCAAGACAAACAAGGTAAGGTTTTACCTGTTGTTATTACTGTTTTCAAAGACAAATCGTTCGATTTTGTTGTAAAAACTCCTCCTGCAGCAGTTCAGTTACTAGAAGCGGCCAAAATTAAAAAAGGTTCAGGAGAACCAAACAGAAAGAAAGTAGCATTAGTTACTTGGGATCAAATTAAAGTTATTGCAGAAGACAAAATGGTAGATTTAAATGCCTTTGAAGTTTCTTCAGCAATGCGTATGATTGCAGGTACAGCTCGTTCTATGGGATTAACAGTAAAAGGTGATGCACCAGCATAAACTTTATAAAAAGTAGTAAAATGGCAAAATTAACAAAAAAGCAAAAAGAAGCTCACGCTAAGGTTGATAAAACGCAATCTTATGATTTAGCTGCTGCTTCAGCGCTAGTCAAAGACATTACTAATGTAAAGTTTGATGCATCAGTAGATTTAGCAATTCGTTTAGGAGTAGATCCACGTAAAGCTAATCAAATGGTTAGAGGTGTAGTAACATTACCTCATGGAACTGGTAAAGATGTAAAAGTTTTAGCATTAGTTACTCCAGATAAAGAAGCAGACGCTACAGCAGCAGGTGCAGATTATGTTGGATTAGATGAGTACCTTCAAAAAATTAAAGGAGGTTGGACAGATGTAGATGTAATTATCACTATGCCAAGTGTAATGGGTAAATTAGGTCCTTTAGGTAGAATATTAGGTCCTAGAGGTTTAATGCCAAACCCAAAAACTGGTACAGTAACAATGGATGTTGCAAAAGCAGTAACAGATGTAAAAGCTGGTAAAATCGATTTTAAAGTTGATAAAACTGGTATCGTACATGCAGCAATTGGAAAAGTATCTTTTGATGCTAAGAAAATTGAAGAAAATGCAAACGAGTTAATACAAACTATTATTAAATTGAAACCAACAACTGCAAAAGGAACGTATGTAAAAAGCGTTTTTATGTCTAGTACAATGAGTCCTAGTATTGCTGTTGATGTAAAAACTGTTTAATACGTTAAAACTTATAATTATGACTAGAGAAGAAAAATCACAAGTAATACAAGATTTAACAGAAGTATTAGCAAATACAAATACAGTATACTTAGCAGACATTTCAGGGTTAGATGCACAAACTACTTCTAATTTAAGAAGAGCTTGTTTTAAAGCAGGTATTCAATTATCGGTAGTAAAAAATACATTACTTGCAAAAGCAATGGAAGCTTCAGATAAAGAATTTGAAGACTTACCATCAGTATTAAAAGGTAATACATCAATGATGATTTCTGAAGCAGCAAATGCTCCAGCTAAATTAATCAAAGAATTCAGAAAAAAAGTAAAAGATAGACCTATTTTAAAAGGAGCTTTTGCAGAAGAATCTGTATATATTGGTGATGATCAATTAGATGCTTTAGTAGATATTAAATCTAGAGAAGAACTTATTGGTGAAATCGTTGGATTATTACAGTCTCCAGCTAAGAATGTTATTTCAGCATTACAGTCTGGTGGACAAACACTTTCAGGTATTATTAAAACTTTATCTGAAAAAGAATAAGCGCACAAATAAACTATAATAAAACAAAATTTTTAAAAACAATTAAAATGGCAGAATTAAAAGATTTCGCAGAGCAATTAGTTAACTTAACTGTAAAAGAAGTTAATGAATTAGCTACTATCTTAAAAGATGAGTATGGTATTGAGCCAGCAGCAGCAGCAGTAGCAGTAGCAGGTCCAGCAGCAGGTGGAGCAGATGATGCAGCAGAAGAGCAAACTGAATTTGATGTTATCTTAACAGCAGCAGGTAGTTCTAAATTAGCAGTTGTAAAATTAGTTAAAGAATTAACTGGTTTAGGATTAAAAGATGCTAAAGGTATCGTAGATAGTGCACCAGCACCAATCAAAGAAGGTGTTTCTAAAGATGAGGCAGAAGGTCTTAAAAAATCTTTAGAAGAAGCTGGAGCTGAAGTAGAGCTTAAGTAAGCTATATCTTCCTGTTTTTTGTAAGATTTAGAAACAGGAAAACAAATTTAGGTTTAGGTACTAAAACATTAGTTTTAGGCCTAAACCATTTTGTGTCTATATTAGTTCTTTACTTTAATTCAGATTTTAATCAAAAAAATATTCTCTTTTGGCAACGAAAAACAATACTGAAAGAATCAACTTCGCAACTTCTCAAATGATTAAAGAGTATCCAGATTTCTTGGATATTCAGGTAAAATCTTTTCAAGATTTTTTCCAACTTCAAACTAAAGCAGAAGAAAGAGGTGAAGAAGGTTTGTATAAAACCTTCATGGATAACTTTCCAATCACAGATACCAGAAATCAATTCGTTTTAGAATTTTTAGACTACTTCGTAGATCCACCTAGATATTCAATTCAAGAATGTATTGAAAGAGGTCTTACACACAGTGTACCATTAAAGGCACGTTTAAAACTTTATTGTACAGATCCAGAACATGAAGATTTCGAAACCATTGTACAAGACGTTTATCTTGGTACAATTCCTTATATGACAAACTCTGGTACCTTTGTAATTAACGGTGCAGAGCGAGTTGTTGTTTCTCAGTTACACAGATCTCCAGGTGTATTCTTTGGGCAATCTTTCCATGCAAATGGTACAAAATTATATTCAGCAAGAGTCATTCCTTTTAAAGGATCTTGGATTGAATTTGCTACAGATATCAATCAAGTAATGTATGCTTATATTGATAGAAAGAAAAAATTACCAGTAACAACATTATTCAGAGCCATTGGTTTTGAAAGAGATAAAGATATATTAGAAATTTTTGACCTTGCAGAAGAAGTTAAAGTTTCTAAAGCGGGATTAAAGAAAGTATTAGGTAGGAAATTAGCAGCTAGAGTTTTAAAAACTTGGCACGAAGATTTTGTTGATGAAGATACTGGAGAAGTTGTATCAATCGAAAGAAATGAAATCGTTTTTGATCGTGATACAATTTTAGATAAAGAACATATTGATGATATAATTGATGCTGGAGCCAAAACCATTTTACTACATAAAGTAGATAATGATATGGCAGACTACGCAATTATTCATAATACTTTACAAAAAGATCCTACAAACTCTGAAAAAGAAGCTGTAGAACACATATATAGACAATTACGTAATGCAGAACCGCCAGATGAGGAAACTGCAAGAGGTATTATAGATAAGTTATTCTTCTCTGAACAAAGATATAATTTAGGTGAAGTTGGTCGTTTTAGAATGAACACTAAACTTCAGTTAAACGAACCTATTGATCAGAAAGTACTAACAAAGTTAGATATTATTACGATCATTAAATATTTAATCGAATTAATCAATTCTAAAGCAGAAGTTGATGATATCGATCACTTATCTAATAGACGTGTAAGAACTGTTGGTGAACAACTAGCAGGTCAGTTTGGTGTTGGTTTAGCACGTATGGCTAGAACTATTCGTGAGCGTATGAATGTACGTGACAATGAGGTATTTACTCCAATAGATTTGATTAATGCAAAAACTTTATCATCTGTAATTAATTCTTTCTTTGGTACCAACCAATTATCTCAGTTTATGGATCAAACAAATCCATTAGCAGAGATCACACACAAGCGTAGATTATCTGCACTTGGGCCAGGTGGTTTATCTAGAGAAAGAGCAGGTTTCGAGGTACGTGATGTTCACTATACTCACTATGGACGTTTATGTCCTATTGAAACTCCTGAGGGACCGAATATTGGTCTGATTTCTTCACTTTCTGTATTTGCAAAAGTGAATAACTTAGGATTTATAGAAACTCCTTATAGAAAAGTTGATAACGGAATTGTAGAAAAAAACGAACCAACCTATTTAAGTGCTGAAGAAGAAGAAGGTATGAAATTTGCCCAATCTAATTTAGAATTAAATGAAGATGGTAGCTTTGTAACAGATAGAGTTATTGCTCGTGAAGAAGGTGATTTCCCTGTGGTTAGCCCAGATGCAATTGATTATATGGACGTTGCTCCAAATCAAATTGCTTCTATTTCTGCATCTTTAATTCCTTTCTTAGAACATGATGATGCCAACCGTGCATTAATGGGATCGAATATGATGCGTCAAGCAGTTCCTTTATTACGTCCAGAATCTCCAATTGTAGGTACTGGTTTAGAACGTAGAGTTGCAAAAGATTCTAGAATCTTAATCAATGCAGAAGGAGCAGGAGTAGTAACTTATGTAGATGCTAATAAAATTACAATTAAGTACGATAGAACAGAAGAAGAAAAAATGGTAAGTTTTGATTCTGATGAAACATCTTATAACTTAATTAAATTTAGAAAAACCAACCAAGGTACATCTATCAACCTAAAACCTATTGTAGAAAAAGGAGATAGAGTGGAAGAAGGACAAGTACTTTGTGAAGGTTATGCAACACAAAAAGGAGAATTAGCTTTAGGTAGAAATATGAAAGTAGCCTTTATGCCTTGGAAAGGGTATAACTTTGAGGATGCAATTGTAATTTCTGAAAAAGTAGTTCGCGAAGATATATTTACATCTATTCATATTGATGAGTATTCTTTAGACGTAAGAGATACAAAATTAGGAACTGAAGAGTTAACTAACGATATTCCTAATGTTTCTGAAGAAGCTACCAAAGATTTAGATGAAAATGGAATGATTAGAATTGGAGCAGAAGTAAATCCTGGTGATATCTTAATTGGTAAAATTACACCAAAAGGAGAATCTGATCCAACTCCAGAAGAAAAATTATTACGTGCCATTTTTGGTGATAAAGCTGGTGATGTAAAAGATGCATCATTAAAAGCTTCTCCATCATTAAGAGGTGTAGTAATTGATAAAAAATTATTCAAAAGAGCAGTAAAAGATAAAAATAAGAGATTAAGAGATAAAGAAGCTGTGGCTACTTTAGAACAATCTTTTGTTTCTAAATTCGAAAGCTTAAAAGACGAATTAATAGAGAAATTATTCACTTTAATTAGTGGAAAAACTTCTCAAGGAGTTTATAACGATTTAGGTGAAGAAGTTTTACCAAAAGGTAAAAAATACACTTTAAAAATGTTAAACTCTGTTGATGATTATGTTCACTTAACAGGTTCTTGGACAACAGATAGCGACTTAAATGATTTAGTTGGTGAATTAGTACACAACTATAAAATTAAAGTAAATGACTTACAAGGTAATTTACGTCGCCAGAAATTTACAATTTCAGTAGGAGATGAATTACCTGCAGGAATTTTAAAATTAGCCAAAGTATATATTGCCAAAAAACGTAAGTTAAAAGTGGGTGATAAAATGGCGGGTCGTCATGGAAATAAAGGTATTGTTGCTCGTATTGTAAGAGCAGAAGATATGCCTTTCTTAGAAGACGGAACTCCAGTAGATATCGTATTAAATCCATTAGGTGTACCTTCTCGTATGAACATTGGTCAGATTTATGAAACTGTTCTTGGTTGGGCAGGTCAAAAATTAGATACTAAATATGCTACACCAATTTTTGATGGTGCATCTTTAGACCAAATTAATGCAATTACAGATTCAGCGGGTGTACCAAGATTTGGACATACTTATTTATATGATGGTGGAACAGGAAAACGTTTCGACCAACCAGCAACAGTTGGTATCATCTATATGATTAAGTTAGGACACATGATCGAAGATAAAATGCACGCGCGTTCTATTGGACCATACTCTTTAATAACACAACAACCTTTAGGAGGTAAAGCACAATTTGGAGGTCAGCGTTTTGGAGAAATGGAAGTTTGGGCACTCGAGGCTTATGGAGCATCAAGCATATTAAGAGAAATCTTAACTGTAAAATCTGATGATGTAATGGGTAGAGCAAAAACATACGAAAGTATTGTTAAAGGTGAAGCTATGCCAGAACCAGGTTTACCAGAATCGTTTAACGTATTAATGCACGAACTGAAAGGTTTAGGATTAGACGTTAGATTAGAAGAATAAATTTTTTCAGTAACCAGTTTACAGTAACCCTTATGTTACTGTAAACTGAATACTGCCAACTGAATACTTATTAAAAGACATGGCAAGAAAACAAGAGAAGTACACTGTAAAAAAGTTTAATAAAATCTCAATTGGTTTATCATCTCCAGAAGCGATTCTAGAAATCTCTAAAGGTGAAGTTTTAAAACCAGAAACTATAAATTATCGTACTCACAAACCAGAAAGAGATGGTTTATTTTGTGAGCGAATTTTTGGTCCTGTAAAGGATTATGAATGTGCTTGTGGTAAGTACAAAAGAATACGTTACAAAGGTATTGTTTGTGATAGATGTGGTGTAGAAGTAACAGAAAAGAAAGTACGTAGAGATAGAGTAGGGCACATCAACTTAGTTGTTCCTGTAGCTCATATTTGGTATTTTAGATCATTACCTAACAAAATGGGATACCTTTTAGGTTTACCATCTAAAAAGTTAGATATGATTATTTACTACGAAAGATACGTAGTAATTCAACCAGGTATTGCAAAAAATCCTGAAGGAGAACCATTACAAAAAATGGATTTCTTAACAGAAGAAGAATATTTAGATATTGCTGATGAGTTACCTCAAGATAATCAATATTTAGACGATTCAGATCCAAATAAGTTTATTGCAAAAATGGGTGCTGAGTGTTTAATTGATTTATTAGCTCGTATCGATTTAGATTCGTTGTCTTTCGAATTAAGACACAAAGCCAACACAGAAACGTCTAAACAACGTAAAACTGAAGCATTAAAACGTTTAAATGTTGTAGAAGCATTTAAAGATTCTCAAAAAAATAGAGAAAACAATCCAGAATGGATGATTATGAAGGCAATTCCGGTAATTCCACCAGAATTAAGACCTTTAGTTCCATTAGATGGTGGGCGTTTTGCTACTTCAGATTTAAATGATTTATATAGAAGAGTTATTATCAGAAACAATCGTTTAAAACGATTAGTTGAAATAAAAGCTCCTGAAGTTATTTTACGTAACGAAAAACGTATGTTACAAGAATCTGTAGATTCATTATTCGATAACACACGTAAATCATCAGCAGTAAAAACAGAATCTAACAGACCTTTAAAATCTTTATCAGATTCATTAAAAGGTAAACAAGGACGTTTCCGTCAGAATTTATTAGGAAAACGTGTTGATTATTCTGCACGTTCTGTAATTGTTGTTGGTCCAGAATTAAAATTGTCAGAATGTGGTATCCCAAAAGATATGGCAGCTGAACTTTACAAACCTTTTGTAATTAGAAAATTAATTGAAAGAGGAATTGTAAAAACAGTAAAATCTGCAAAGAAAATTATAGATAGAAAAGAACCAGTTGTTTGGGATATTTTAGAAAATGTAATTAAAGGACATCCTGTATTATTAAACAGGGCTCCTACTTTACACAGACTTGGTATTCAAGCTTTTCAACCTAAATTAATAGAAGGTAAAGCAATACAATTACACCCATTATCTTGTTCTGCATTTAATGCGGATTTTGATGGAGATCAAATGGCGGTTCACTTACCATTAGGACCAGAGGCTATTTTAGAAGCACAATTATTAATGTTAGCTTCTCATAATATCTTAAACCCTGCAAATGGTGCTCCAGTAACTGTACCTTCTCAAGATATGGTACTTGGTTTATACTATATGACAAAAGAAAGAATTTCTACTCCAGAAGTGCCAATTAAAGGAGAAGGATTAACTTTCTATTCACCAGAAGAAGTAACTATTGCTTTTAACGAAGAAAAAGTTGACTTAAATGCTGGTATTAAAGTAAGAACTCAAGATTTAGATGAGAATGGCGAGCAAGTAACTAAAATTATTAAAACTACTGTAGGTAGAGTTTTATTTAACGAAAAAGTTCCTGCAGCTGCTGGTTATATCAATGAAGTATTAACTAAGAAAAACTTACGTGGAATTATTGGTGGTATTTTAAAAGCTACTGATATACCAACAACGGGTGCATTCTTAGATGAGATAAAAAATATGGGATATAAATTTGCCTTCCAAGGTGGTTTATCTTTCTCATTAGGAGATATCATTATTCCTGCTGAAAAGCAATCTATGATTGATGAAGCAAACAAAGAAGTTGATGCAATTGTAGGAAACTATAATATGGGTATGTTAACGCAAAAAGAGCGTTACAATCAGGTAATTGATGTTTGGGGTTCTACCAACAACAGATTAACTGAGTTATCTATGAAACGTTTGCGTGAAGATCAACAAGGTTTTAACTCAGTATACATGATGCTAGATTCTGGTGCAAGGGGTTCTAAAGAGCAAATTCGTCAGTTAACTGGTATGCGTGGATTAATGGCAAAACCTAAAAAATCTACAGCAGGTGGTGGAGAAATTATTGAAAACCCAATTCTTTCTAACTTTAAAGAAGGTTTATCAATTTTAGAATACTTTATCTCAACTCACGGTGCGCGTAAAGGTTTAGCAGATACCGCTTTAAAAACGGCAGATGCTGGTTATTTAACACGTAGATTAGTAGATGTATCTCAAGATGTTATCATTACAGAAGAAGATTGTGGTACATTAAGAGGATTAGAAGTAACTCCATTAAAGAAAAACGACGAAATAGTTGAGTCTATTGCAGACAGAATAGAAGGTCGTATTTCTTTACAAGATGTATATCATCCAGTAACAGAAGAACTTATCTTAAAAGCAAATCAATCTATTACATCTCAATTAGCTGATGCAGTAGAAGCTTCTGGAATTGATCGTTTAGAAGTAAGATCTGCATTAACTTGTGAGTCTCAAAAAGGTATTTGTGCAAAATGTTATGGTTTAAGTTTATCTACTCGTAACAAAGTACAAATTGGTGAAGCAGTTGGTGTAATTGCAGCACAATCTATTGGTGAGCCTGGTACTCAGTTAACATTACGTACATTCCACGTTGGTGGGGTTGCTGGTAACATATCAGAAGAAAATAAATTAATTGCGAAGTTCGATGGTGATGTTACTATTGATGATTTACGTACAGTTGTTGGTAAAGACAACGAAGGTAAAGAAGTTGATATTGTAATTTCTAGAACTGCAGAAATTAAAATAAAAGACAAGAAAACAGGTATAACTCAAAGTACAAACATATTACCTTATGGTTCTATCATTTTTGATAAAGATAGAAAAACCATTAAAAAAGGCGATGTAATTGTACAATGGGATCCATTTAATGGTGTAATTGTATCTGAATTTGCTGGTAAAGTTAAGTTCGACAATTTAGAGCAAGGTATGAATTACTCTGTAGAAATTGATGAACAAACTGGTTTCCAAGAAAAAGTAATTACAGATTCTAAGAACAAGAAAATTATTGCTTCTTTAATTATTGAAGATGAAGATGGTAATGCTTTACGTTCTTATAGTTTACCTGTTGGTGCACATTTAATGGTTGATAATGGAGATACTGTTGAAGCTGGACATACTTTAGTTAAAATTCCTAGAAAATCTGGTAAAGCAGGTGATATTACAGGAGGTTTACCACGTGTAACAGAATTATTCGAAGCACGTAATCCTTCTAACCCATCTGTAGTTTCTGAGATTGATGGTGTAGTTTCTTTTGGAAAAATAAAGAGAGGTAATAGAGAGATTATTGTTGAATCTAAAACAGGAGAAATTAGCAAGTATTTAGTAAAACTTTCTAACCAGATTTTAGTTCAAGAAAACGACTTTATTAAAGCGGGTATGCCATTATCTGATGGAGCAACAACACCTTCTGATATATTAAGAATTAAAGGACCATCTGCAGTACAACAATACTTAGTAAATGAAATACAAGAAGTATATCGTTTACAGGGTGTAAAAATTAACGACAAACATTTCGAAGTTGTAGTACGTCAAATGATGCGTAAAGTTAAGATTATAGATTCTGGAGATACTTTATTCTTAGAGAATCAATTAATCCATAAAACAGACTTTATCAAAGATAATGACGCTATTTACGGAATGAAAGTTGTTGAAGATGCTGGAGATTCAGAAAACTTAAAACCAGGTCAAATTATTTCTGCACGTCAATTAAGAGATGAAAATTCTTTACTAAGAAGAAACGATCAAAACTTAGTTACAGCAAGAGATGCTAGACCAGCAACAGCTGAACAAGTTTTACAAGGTATTACAAGAGCTTCTTTACAGACTAAATCATTTATATCTGCAGCTTCTTTCCAAGAAACTACAAAAGTATTAAACGAGGCTGCTGTAAATGGTAAGATTGATACTTTAGAAGGTTTGAAAGAAAATGTAATTGTTGGTAAGAAAATTCCAGCAGGTACAGGTATGAGATCTTATGATAAAATTATTGTAGGTCCTAAAGATGAAATGGAACAAAGTTTCTAATTAAACGTTTGAACGTTAACGTTTAAAAATTATATAAGTTGAATTGTTTGTAGTATTTTTACTACAAATAATTCAACTTTTTTTATTGATATTAATTACACAACCCAATAACTATGGAAGATAACCAAAATAAAGACGGACAATTAAATATAGAATTAGATCAAGAAGTGGCAGAAGGTACCTATTCTAACCTGGCAATAATTAATCATTCTATGTCAGAATTTATTGTAGATTTTATAAATATTATGCCTGGTGTACCCAAAGCCAAAGTAAAATCTAGAATTATTCTAACACCACAACATGCAAAACGATTAACCAAAGCGTTAGCAGATAATGTTCGTAAATTTGAACAACAACATGGAGAAATAAAAGATTATGAGCAACCTCCAGTACCCATGAATTTTGGGCCAACAGGTCAAGCTTAATCATAAAAAAAGTGAAACGTTAGTTTCACTTTTTTTATTTAAAACTCTACAGAGAAATCTAAAATCTTAGGATTCGAAAAATAATCAATAATATTCTTTTCAATAGTTATGGTTTTACCATCAGCACTATAATAGGCTTCTTTAATTGAAGCATTTTTTATTCGTTTAGGAAACGTATAAATTAATTTATACGTAGAACTCGAAAACATTGTTTTTACATCCCCTAAACTATCAGCTTCTTTTTTCAATTGCTCAGGATTTAAAATTTCTGTATTGCGTTCAAATTTCTTTTTCGAATACAAATAGTTAACTTTAGTAGAAGGTGTTTTGGGTTCACTTAATTTTTTAGTTTGTTTTCCAGAAGCTAAAAGTTTATTAGATTTAGAAGCCAAACCATAACCTTCTTGAAAAGAATTTAGCATATTATTCAATTCTTTTACATCTTTAAAGTTGGTAAACATATCAAAATTCATTTTTTTGGTATCAGAATTCATCTGCATTTTCATGCTAAAATTTTCCAACCTTTTTAATGATTTTTGTTTTTCTTGCGATAGTTTTAAAATACTATCTCTATTCTGTTTGATAACATCTTTAAAATGAATAATAGTATCGTAATTAGTATTCGTTTTTTCTTTATTTAATCTATCTCCCATCATTTGCATAAAAAACGAAGCATCAACTTTAAAAGACACAGTTCCGCTTCCGTTTTTTGTTACAGTTAATTCTTCTGTCATTTGGCAACTTGTAAAAAATAAGACAATTAAAATCAATAGAAAATAAGATAGATTTGGTCTTAAGATTGTTTTCATAGCATAGTTAATTAAAAGTTTTAAATAGTAAATGTAAAGAATATTTAACAATTAAATAGGTGTAAGAGTGCTTTAAAATTATTGTAAAAATGAAATTAATTTAATGTTAATTAGTGGTTTTTTTCAATTGTAATTTAGCTTTTTCTTTTCATTTTGTTAATCTTTTAAAACTTATCAAAAGTTAGTTTTGTTAAAAATTTTAACCAAATAAAATGAAACTAAACAAATTAAAATTTATTCTATTCATTGTAGTCTTATCAATGTCTATGGCAAAATCTTTTGCACAGACTGGTACAATTCAAGGATTAATTACAGACGAAAATGGTATTTATGTTCCAGGAGCAAATGTATCTTTAGAAACAATTAAAAAAGGAGATGTTACAGATTTTAACGGTAGATTTACAATTCTATCTATACCTGTGGGTACCTACACTTTAAAAGTTACCTATTTAGGTTATAAAGATATTACCAAACAAGTAGTGGTAAAAGAAAACCAAACTACAAAAGTAACTTTAGAATTAGAATCTGGAGGCATTGAATTAGATGAAATTGAATTTAGATCTTACAGCTTAAGTGGCCAAGCTAAGGCTTTAAATACTCAAAAAAATAACATTAACATTACCAATGTGGTATCTACAGATCAAATTGGTAAATTTCCAGATGCAAATATTGGTGATGCTGTAAAAAGAATTCCTGGTATTACTATGCAAGTAGATCAAGGTGAAGCTAGAAATATTGTTATTAGAGGACTTTCTCCGCAATTAAACTCAGTTACTTTAAACGGAAGTAGAATTCCTTCTGCAGAAGGAGATAACAGAAACATTCAAATGGATTTGATTCCTTCTGATATGATTCAGTCTATCCAAGTAAACAAAGCTGTAACTCCAGATATGGATGCAGATGCTTTAGGGGGTTCTGTAAACTTAGTTACAAGAACAGCCCCACAAAGTTTTAGATTATCTGCAACAGCAGGTTCTGGTGTAAATACCATTACAAATAAAAGAATTTTAAATGGTTCTTTTTTAGTAGGTGATCGATCTAAAGACAAGAAATTTGGATGGATGCTTTCTGCAACTATTAATGATAATGATTTTGGTTCTGATAATGTAGAAGCAGAATGGACAGATGAATTTGCTTATTTTGATGGTACAGACGAAGTAGAAATGGAAGTAAATCCTTATACAAACGTATTTGAACAAAGAACGTATTTAGTACAAAGAGTACGTAGAAGTTTTTCTGCAAATTTCGATTATCAAATAAATGATAACAATAACATCTATTTTAAATCGATGTATAACTGGAGAGATGACAGAGAAAATCGTTTTAGATTAGAACACGAAATTTTAGATGCAGAAGATATTGAAATTGGCGATTTTACCCTAACAAATAATACACCAACAATGTTTCCTGTAGAAGTAAAAAGACAATCTAAAGGAGGGATTGATAACGACAGAAATAAAAACAGACGTTTAGAAGACCAAAGAATGCAAAACTATTCTTTAGGAGGTAACCATGTTGCTGGTAATTTAAAAATCGATTGGATGGCTTCTTTAGCAAAAGCATCTGAAGAAAGATTAAATGAAAGATATGTAGAGTTTGAATCTGAATATATCATCAATAGCAGTACAGATTCAGAAAATCCTTTTTATTCACCTGTTGATGCTTCTGATTTTAATGATCTTTCTAGTTTCGAATATGGAGAAATTACTGAAGAAAATCAATATACAGAAGAAGAAGATTTTAATGTTTTTGTAAACTTTGAATTACCTGCAGACTTTTTTGGTAAAGGTGATGGATTTATAAAATTTGGAGCAAGAGGTAGATTTAAAACCAAATACAGAGACAATAATTTCTTTGAGTATGATTTAGAAAGTGCTTACCCAACTTTAGATGGTATACCAACCAAAGATTATTCTAAAGCAGATTTTCTTGCTGGTAGCCAATATCAAGCTGGTTTATTTGCATCAGAAGAATGGTTAGGAGCTTTAAATTTAGCAGATGGTGAGTCTGTAGACGATGAATTTTTAAGAGACAATTATAATGTAGAAGAAAATGTTTATGCTGCGTATTTAATGGCAAATCAAAATTTATCGAATAAATTAAGTGTTTTAGCTGGTGTACGTTTAGAGCATACAAGTTTAACTGCAACTGGTAATAATATTTTAGATGAAGATACTTTAAATGGTACAACAACTAAAGAAAGTTCTTATACAAACATATTGCCAGGTGTACATTTTAAATACGATGCTACAGATAATACAGTAGTTCGTTTTGCTTGGACAAACACTATTGCAAGACCAAATTATGCAGACATAACACCTACTTTAGATGTTGTAACTGGAGATGATGAAATTTTTGTAGGTAACCCAGATTTAGAGCCAACTACTTCTATGAACTTCGATTTAATGGCAGAAACGTATTTTAATAATGTAGGTTTACTTTCTGGTGGATTATTCTACAAAAAAATAAACGATTTTATTTATACTTTTCAACAAGAAACATCTTCAGATTTTTACGGAGCAGGTACAACAGGGTTTGATGTTTATCAACCTTTAAATGGAGATGATGCTTCTATTTTTGGAGTTGAATTTGCTATTCAGAGAAAATTAGATTTCTTACCAGGATTCTTAAAAAACTTTAGTCTTTATTTAAACTATACTTATTTAACTTCTAACGCAAATGGAATTCGTAATGAAGATGGAGATGAAAGAGACGATTTAGATTTGCCAAACACAGCACCAAATATGTTTAACGGTTCTTTAGCTTATGGTGGTAAAAAATTCTCTGCAAGAGTTTCTGCTAATTTTTCTGATGCTTATGTAGATGAAATTGGTGGTAATGCTTTTGAAGATCGTTATTACGATCAACAATTTTTCTTAGATTTTAATGCAACATTTGCGGTTAACAATAACCTAAGTATTTATGCTGATGTTAATAATATTACAGACCAACCTTTGCGTTATTACCAAGGTGTAAGTGATAGAACTATGCAGATGGAATATTATGGAAGAAGAATTACTTTTGGTTTAAAATACGATTTGTTTAAAAAATAAGAAATTAATAATGAGTTTATTAAACAAAAAACAAATTGTAAAAAGCACTATATTACTTAGTGCTTTTTACTTTTTTTCTTGCAATTCTGGTAGTAAACTACCTGCAATAGCACCAGATATTATTACAGAAAAAACACTGAACGATACAGATGATCCTGCAATTTGGATAAACCCAAAAGATGCTTCTAAAAGCATTGTTTTTGGTACCGATAAAAAAACAAATGGAGCCATTTATGCTTTTAATTTAGATGGAAAAATTATAGAAAATAAAACCATCAGAAATATTAAAAGACCTAATAATGTAGATTTAGAATACGGGTTTAAAATTAACGATTCTACAGCTACAGATATTTTAGTGTTTACAGAAAGAGAAAAACAACAAATTAGAATTTTTTCTGTACCAGATATGCAACCTTTAGACAATGGAGGTTTTCCTGTTTTTGTTGATGAAAAAAATGCAGAACTCAAATTACCTATGGGTGTTGCTTTTTATAAATCTAAATTAGATGATAGTTTTTATGCTATTGTAGGCAGAAAATCAGGACCTAAAGAAGGATATTTATACCAATACAAATTAACAGCAGCAAACAATGTGATACAAGCTAATTTGGTAAGAAAATTTGGGAAGTTTAGTGGTAAAAAAGAAATAGAAGCTATTGCTGTAGATTCAGAAATGGGTTTTGTGTACTATTCTGATGAAGGTGCTTGCATTCGAAAATATTATGCAGAGCCAACCAAAGGAAATGAAGAAATAGCTTGTTTTGGTGGCGAGTATTTTTTAGAAGATATAGAAGGAATTGCCATTGCCAAATTAGAAGACAAAAAAGGATATATTATTGTTTCTGATCAACAAAAAGGACAATTTAATTTGTTTAATAGAACAACAAACAATTTTGTTAAAGCAATTAATTTATCAACCTTAGAAACAGATGGTTGTGATGTGGTTACAGTGCCATTAAATAACACTTTTAAAAGCGGTTTGTTTGTTGCAATGAACGATGAAAAGAATTTTTATTTTTATGATTTTAATAGATTAATCAAATAAAAAAATCTTAATATTTGAACCTTAAAAGTCGTTCTATAATTTTAGTACGACTTTTTTATTTATTAAATTTCAACTTCTGTTTGTCTTTCACTTTTCTGTAAAACATCAAAATACAAAAAATCTAAAATTTCGTTTTTACATTGATAAATAGGTCTAGAATTCCAACTATGATCACCATTTTTAACAGAATACAAATAGTAAGATTTACCAATAGATTTTAATTGATCTGCAATTGCTCTAGAACCGTAAAGTTTTAAATAACCTGCATTTTCTTTTTTACAATAATGATGTGAAGCTATATGATAGGGAACTAAATTATCATTTAATCCGTGAAAAAGTTGCGTAGGTATAGCTTTTTCATGAGTAATTTTATCATTTGTAATTATTGCACCAGCCATAGCAATTACACCAGCAAATTTAAAATTCGTATCTAAAATTGTATTTTCGTAAACATAAGCTAAGTTTAACACAGCTTCTGCACCTGCACTAGAACCCACTAAAATTATTTTGGAAATGTCTATTTTAAATTTTCGATTTCGTTTTAAAATATATTTTATTGCATAACTAATGTCTTTAGAAACGTTGTTAAAAGCGTTAATTTTTAAATTGGCATTGGTGTTGCAACCAAAACCAATTCCTTTCATGGTTAATCGATAAGAAATAGAAGCTACAGCATAACCATAAGTTGTCATTTCTTTAGAAAAATCTACGGCATATTTGTCATTTCTTTTTCCTCCAGAAAATCCACCTCCATGCACATAAATAATCAATGGTTTTTTGCCCTTTATTTTTTTAGGTTTGTAAAAATCTAACTTAAGATTTTTCTCTTTTTTTATCCTTTGGTAAGTAAATGTTCTTTTAGATGGTTTTGCAATTTTGTCTAAATATATTTTTTGAGCAAAAACATTTACAGAGAATAATAATAAAAAGAAGAGAATGTTTATTTTCATAATAATAGAGTCATTGTTATTCTGATTTTCCTTTCAGTTGATCATAAAATTTGCGCAGATTTAAATACAAAAATGTATTTGTTTTTGCATAAAAAAATGCGAGAAAGCAGACGATTATCAAAAAAATAATTGCGCCAAAAATTACTTCTACAGGATTTAAGGTTTTGCTAATTAAACTATTTAACCCTAAACCAGTAAAACTGCCATAAATAATTATAAAATGAATAACATAAATGGATAAGGTTTTTTGACCTATTTTTAAAATTAAAGGATTTTTAAAGTATTTTTCTAAGCTATAGAAAAAAGCAAAATAAAGCAACACATTGCCAAACCGTGTAAAGAGGTAATTATAGCTTGCAGAATCCATAAATAATTGAAAATGAAACAATTTTGATAAATAAGCTAATACATATGATGAGTAAAATATCAAAATAAAACCAATAATAATAAAGGATGTAATTATCGTTTTCTTAAAGTGTTTTTTAGGCAAGAATTTATAAAATAATGTTGCAATAAAAGCACCAAAACAAACATATCCAAACCACGGAATTATCGTAAATATAGATCCATTACTTTTAGAAATATAGTTATTTAAAAATAATGGAATAGACGTAATATTTAAATTTCTGTAAAGAGGTTCTGTAATAAATATGATGATTCCCAAAATAAAAACCAAAGGAGAAAACAAGGTCATTTTTTTATTACACAAAAAATAAAATCCAGTAATTAAAATTAAACTAACTCCTATTATTTGTAAAACATCGATTACTAAAAAATAAGTATTAAACTCACCAGAAAGCCATGTAAATAGTGGGATTCTTAATAAATACCCAATACCTATCAAGAAAAAACCTCTTTTAATTCCTTTTTTTATTCTTAGTTTTTCGGTTCCTTTTTCTTTTGATTTTAGCAAAAGGTAAGTGAAAATTAATCCAGAAATTGTAAAAAAAGTAGGAGCAGTAATTCCTCTAAAATACGACCAAACTTTGTAAGAAGTATAATTTAAATCTCGATAAGTAACATCTAATAACGTATCTATAAAATGACCTTGCAACATCATTAAAATGGCAAAAGCACGCACAATATCAATAAAATAAAGTCTATTAGAGTTCAATATTTAAAAAATAGACTCTAAAAGTAAACATATATTTAAGAAATGACCAAAAGAAGTAAATGAATTTGATTGTAATTGTAAAAAAGTAAAAAACTTTTAAAAAATTCCGATTAAATATATTAAACTGTTCTAGTTCTATTTAGCAAAATAAAATCAGCCAAAACCAAAGCTGTTAAAGCTTCTACAATTGGCACAGCTCTTGGTACAACACAAGGATCATGCCTTCCTTTTCCTGTAATTTCTGTAACTTCATTTTCAGAATTAATTGTTTGTTGACTGCTCATTATTGTGGCTACAGGTTTAAAAGCAACTCTAAAATAGATGTCCATTCCATTAGAAATTCCACCTTGAATTCCACCAGATAAGTTGGTTTTAGTAGAACCATCAGCATTAAAAACATCATTATGTTCAGTACCTTTCATTTTTGCACCACAAAATCCGCTACCAAATTCGAAACCTTTTACTGCATTTATAGATAACATTGCACCACCTAATTGAGCATGAAGTTTATGAAAAATAGGTTCACCCAAACCAACAGGCACATTTTGAGCTACGCAAGTAATGGTACCTCCAATAGTATCTCCAGCTTTTCTGATTTCTTTAATTTTGTCAATCATTTTTTCTGCGGATACTTCATCAGGACAACGAACAATATTACTTTCTGTTTTAGAAAAATCTACCTCTTGATATGGTTTTTCCATAAAAATATCACCTACAGAAGATGTAAAAGCATTTATTTTGATGTTAGCCACCAATTGTTTAGCTAATGCTCCAGCCACAACCCAGTTTGCAGTTTCGCGAGCAGAACTCCTTCCACCACCTCTATAATCTCTTAAACCATATTTCTGATCGTAAGTATAATCTGCATGAGAAGGTCTGTATACATTTGTATTATGATTATAATCTTTACTTTTTTGGTTGGTGTTTTTAATTACAAAACCAATAGAAGTTCCTGTGGTTTTACCTTCAAAAATACCAGATAAAAACTCTACAGTATCCGGTTCTTTACGTTGAGTTACAATTTTAGATTGCCCAGGTTTACGTCTATTTAGTTCTTCTTGTATAGCTTCGAAATTAACTTCTAAACCCGCAGGAAAACCATCTATTACACCACCAATTGCAGTTCCATGCGATTCTCCGTAAGTTGTTACTTTTAATAAATTTCCAAAAGAATTAAATGACATAATTAAAAATTATAATTTTGATACAAATATAATGAAAGTACGCTATAGTTTTTTGTAAGTAAAAAGTATTATAATGATTTCTAAAATGTATTTAATATCTTTAATAGCTGATTTTTAGTAAGATAAAATTATAATTTTAAGATAGTCAAAAAAAATAAAAATTATTCGTTTTTTTGTTTCACAAAATAAAAAAGCTTTCTATATTTGCATCCGCATTCAGGAAATACCTGATGAGACACTTGGAGAAATGGCAGAGTGGTCGAATGCGGCAGTCTTGAAAACTGTTGACTGTAACAGGTCCGGGGGTTCGAATCCCTCTTTCTCCGCAGAGAATTTATCAAATCTCACCAAAAGCCCGTAAACATTATGTTTACGGGCTTTTTTGTTTTCTTCAAACAATCATTAAAATTAAAAAAATATGGATTAAGTCCAAAAATATTCAATAAAAAGGAAGCTATTTGGTTACCTATTTTGTCTTTAAAATAGGTAACTGAATTTCTCTGTGCCCCTTTGATATCAAGGACTTAAAAATTAAAACTTGACTAAAACCAGTTCAAAAAAAGTACATTTTGTTTTGAATATTATCTGAAACAGAAAAAAATTGCGCACATAATACAGACATAAAAGACATCATTAATTTCAAGAAAATCATCAGAAAAGCATACGTCAATGATTGGATAAGCAAAGATATTTTTTATAAGAGGGAAGGAACTTTAAAGACAGTGGAAAGAGAATTTTTGGATGTAGAAGAAATCCAAAGATAAAATCAAATTCGAAATAGGTTTCGACAACCAATTGTTTGCTTTTGCAGGATTATATGCAAACAATACCTATACTATTGTAACAACAGAGGCTAAAGGAGTAATGCGCGACATTCACGACACCAAACTAAGAATGCCTTTTAGTTTAAAGTCAGAATCCGATTTTAAAAGTTGGTTAAATGATGAAGAAATAGTACCCCAATATAATTTCACAACAACCCAATTAGATTTTACACAACCAACCTTATTCTAAGAAACCCTAATAAAAGAGTAAGTAGTTCTTATAAACTCTCCACAACACAAAATCTAGTTTATTATAATAACGCGTTTATTATTTTCAGCAGTATTTTTAAATGAAGCCTCTGTCTTATATGTTATTTTCCTTGTCAACAATAATTTAACCTTTTATTATCTTAATGTACATTTATTCTTATAAAATAATTAAACTTAGTTCAAAAATTTTAACTTTACACTAAATCAATAGAAATGTTTATGTTTGTTTTTTGTTTTCTTTAAAATGAATTTAAACTCGAAATCCATAGCAGTTTTACCTTTTGTCAATATGAGCAATGATAGTGACAACGTCTATTTCTGTGATGGTATTACTGAAGAAATTATAAATGCATTAACAAAGGTTAATGGTTTAAAAGTAATTGCAAGAACCTCATCTTTCGCCTTTAAAGGAAAAGATATTGATATTAGAGAAATTGGTAAACAATTAAGTGTCAATACAATTCTTGAAGGTAGTATAAAAAAGTCTCAGGATAATATTAGAATAACAGCGCAGTTAATCGATGTCAAAGATGGCATACATTATTGGTCAAAAAAATACGACAGAAAACTAGTAAATATCTTCGATTTAGAAGATGAGATTAGCTTAGCCATTGCAGACGAAGTTCGAAATAATTTTGGGCACTTCGAAGTACAGGACCATTTAATAAAACAGCCAACTGATAATATTGATGCTTATCAATTATTTCTAAAAGGACGCTCCTTTCAATTAAAATGGACACCTGAGAGCATCAATCAAGCTATTTCATTTTATAATCAAGCCATTGCACTAGATAAACAATATGCCAAAGCCTACTATGCCAATCTACAATGTTATGGCTTACTAGCAATGTGGGGTTATATGCCTTATCAAGAAGCTATGGAATTAGCAATTAGTAACCTTTTGATAGCGAAAGAAATAGATACTTCGTTACCTGAGTATCCCTTGTCTTTTGTAGGTAAATTTTTCTGGGAAGAATGGGATTTTAAAAACGCTTACACACACATTAATAAGGTTTTAGAAATAAATCCAAACCATATAGATGGATTAGAAGCTATGGCAGAGTTGTGTATTGCTCTTGGTTTTTTCAATAAAGCCATAGTCTTTGCCAACAAGTTGTTAGAAGTAGATCCGCTCTCAGCAAACAATCACTATACTTTAGGACACATTTACTATTATCAACGTAAATTTCGTAAAGCGCTAGAAAGCATCGATTACGCCCTAACACTTAATCCTCATTTAGAATTAGCCCATCACCTAAAATGTTTCTGTCTAATATGGCTTAATGAGGCTGAGCAGTTTAAAGCATTTATTCAGAATACATCATTACAAGAAGAAAAAAACATGCTGTTTAATCTTGTTAATAAAAAGGATACAGTAATAACAAATGAAGCCACCTCAAAATGGTGTAAAGGAGGTAATGAAGCTACAATGCTAGTGCCATATGACGTGTTTATTCTTAGCAACTCGAATCATAAAGAACTTGGATTTTCGAGATTAAAAGAAATGGTTAGTCAAAGACGTGGACAAATTATTAACTACAGACAAGAACCTTTTTTACACCCTTTACATAGCATAAATGGGTTCTCAGAATTACACCAGTCTAACTTGTTTATTGACGATATTGAAGTTCCTCAAAAAGAGGAAGAAAAACTAACTTCAAACATTTTAGATAGTCACCAGATACAAATTCTAAAAAAAGAATTGCTTAACTACTTTGATGAGGAAGAACCTTATTTAAACCCACAGCTGAGTTTAAAATTTGTTGCTGATGTTTTAGGTTTAAACACCAATAAAATGTCGTATTTAATTAACCAGGCGTTCGATACAAATTTTAATGACTTTATTAATCAATATCGTCTCAACCATTTTAAAACTATAGCTTTAGACCCTAAAAACTCACATTTAACCATTCTCGGTTTAGCTTATGATAGCGGTTTTAACTCTAAAAGTGTTTTTAATACGTACTTTAAAAAAACAGAAGGCATTACCCCAAGTAAATGGGTGAAATCTAGTAGTAACTAGTAGTTTAATAGCAGTTTATTTCCTTCATTCAATTTTATGCTGAATTATATTTCAGTAGGATTGTTGTATCCATAATTTTGAAGTTTCAAAAAAAAATATCGAAAATTTCTCATTTTTTTTAGCCCAAAAGAACTAACGTAAAACACTTCATTTTTAAACAGAAATCGCAACCATTTTGTTGGGAAGTACAGATGAACAGTGTCAAAAAATGAAATAATTAAGAGGATAATTCCGAACGTTCTAATTTATAATTTAAGACGATTCGAGACCTGTTATGCCGCAAATTTGCACTATCAAAATCATTATAAATCAATTAAAAATGAACAATTATGAAATCATTAGATCAAACACTTAAAAAAAACAAATCGATTATTGTTAAAAGAACAGTAAACCATTTTATGATGGCTATTTTACTATCTTTAACAACCTTATTATCATCTTGTTCAAAAGATGACGACAATAACGAACCAATAGACAACTACACATCAGTTGAAAATTTATTGAATGAAGTTGATTTTCAAGGGTATGCCATTGTAACTAAAAATGGTAATGATTTAGTGCGTCAGGGTTTTGGATTAGCAAATGAAAGTACTGCATTACCACAAGATGATGAACTTGGCTATCGTATTGGTTCAGTAACTAAAACCTTAACAGCTGCTGCTATTGTACAACTAAAACGCGATGGTTTAATCAGTAGTTTTAATCAAACTTTAGATGAATTCGACACAGAGTTTCCAAACGGAAATCAAATTACCATAGCACAGTTATTATCGCATCAATCAGGTATTCCAGATTATCAATTTGTAGTGGAAGACGCCTACGAACAAGGCGAAACCTTGGATGAAGAAGATATTTATGAAGTTATTACTGAAATGATTTCTGAAAATGGCCTCAATTTTATACCAGGTTCCAGTAAACAGTATAGCAATTCAAATTTTCTTATCGCAGCTTTATTAATTCAAGAAGTATCTCAAATGTCTTATCACGAATATATTCAGCAAAAAATATTGACACCTTTGCAAATGACTGATACTTATAAAGGTACCAATATTATTGATTTCAATACGCATGCAGAAGGTTATTACAATGGTAACGCAAACAGTACTTACCCAATGGCTATTGCGTTTGGCGTTGGAGATTTCAGTAGCTCGCCAAAAGATATGGAAATTTGGACAAATGCAGTAAAAACAAACTGGTTTACGGCTACCGAAAAAGGCGAAATATTTGCAGACGATGTACCAAGTGGCTTTGTAGATTTTGGCCTGGGTTGGTTTACAACACAAGAAAGCAATACCACAATGTATTGGCATGGAGGTGATATTAATGGATTTTGGAGTATGATTGGGTTTATACCAGAATACGATGCAACAATTGTACTGTTAAGTAATCAACAAGATGATTCTGGTGAACAACGAAATACCATTATAGAACAACTTTTAACCAACGAATTTAATTAAGAATTACCCAAAAAAAATAAACTATCAAGATATGAGAAATATAATATTAGTAGTCACATTCCTTATGCTAACTACAACAAATGTTTTTAGTCAAGAAACATCAAAACAAGCATTTGAAATTAAAGTTATCACAAGTGTAGAATCGATAATCCCAAGTGGCTTGGGTAGATCAAGATTAATTTCATCAAATAGTGAAAGAGATTATAAACAATTTACCTCAAACCAATCAGAAGAAAACAATACCAGAAATAAATCTAAAAGAAAAAATATTAGAGTTAAAAACTTTGAAGAAACTAAATTATTAAACTTTTATAATTTGGGTGGAATACGTTTTCAAAATATAGCTGCAAATGATGCTTTGATTTCCTCAAAATTAACAGCTATGCTTTCTGAAGGTTGGGATTTGATGTTTGTAACAAGTGCAGTAGAAAGCGATGCAGGAAAAAATGATGACAATGGGATTTTTATTACACGTTTTATTTTTAAAAGGAAGTTGAACGAATTAAATAACCGATAATTTTTTTAAAAATGAAACATACCAATGTATTATTAGCAGGTGCTACCGGTTATTTAGGGAGGTATTTGTTAAAAGCATTAATCGATAATGAAAATCAGATTATTGCAATTGTTCGTAACCCTAAGAAATTACAAAATAGAAATGATAATTATTTAGAAATAAAGCAAGCCGAAATAACAAAACCTGATACCCTAAGTGATATTTGCAAAGGTATAGATACAGTAATATCTACGGTTGGTATTACAAGGCAAAAAGAAGGTTTAACCTATATGGATGTAGACTATCAAGCCAATATAAATTTGTTGGAAGAAGCTAAAAAGGCTGGTGTAAAACACTTTGTATATGTGTCTGCTATTAACGGAGATAAATACAGAAATTTAAAAATTTTTGAAGCTAAA
This sequence comes from Polaribacter sp. M10, assembly GCF_054968445.1. Taxonomy (NCBI): domain Bacteria; kingdom Pseudomonadati; phylum Bacteroidota; class Flavobacteriia; order Flavobacteriales; family Flavobacteriaceae; genus Polaribacter; species Polaribacter sp. M10. The sequence goes on along the minus strand of NZ_JBSSBG010000018.1, from coordinate 57,862 downwards.
GAAAAATTTGTTGATGCTTTAAAATCTTCTGGGTTAAACTATACCGTTGTTAGACCTAATGGTTTTTTCTCTGATATGAAAGATTTTTTACGAATGGCTAAATCGGGTAGGGTCTATTTGTTTGGATCTGGTCATCAAAAATTCAACCCTATTCACGGAGAAGATTTAGCGAAAGCTATTGTAAATTCTTTAGACGATAACAACAAAGAATTAACCATTGGAGGCCCAGATATTTTAAGTCTTAATGATATTAGTAAACTAGCTCTAAGCGCTTTAAACAAACCTATTAAAATTTTTCATTTACCAGATAATTTAAGAAAATTAACGCTTTGGAGTTTAAGAACTTTTGCAAGTGTTAAAACCTATGGCCCAATTGAGTTTTTCCTCACCTTAATGGCAGAAGACAATATTGCACCAACATCTGGTAAACATCATCTAAAGGATTTTTTTATAGATGAAACAAAAAAAGGTTTGGAATTATAATACAAGACGATGTGCCTTGTCTTCTGGCATTTCTTTGTACCATCAAATGAGACAATAATCACAAAACAAATATTTAAAAACAAATAATTAAAAACAAATAATTAAAAACAAATTAAAATGAAAAAACTATTAATCATTACCTTAACCTTATGTGCATTGAATGTTTTTGCACAAAGTAATCATGAACTATCAAAGAATAATGATACAGATTTTAAATATAGAGCGAGCTTTCCAGCAATTATCTTGGGTAATATTGGCAAAGGAGGTGAAAGAACTAACACGCAACACATTGAATTTCACATTAAGCGTGATTTAGATTCAAAAAACATCATTGGTGTAAAATTTGCCACTTGGCGTTTATTTCAACCAATGGGCATTCAATGGTGGGATGGTCTTTTAGATAAAATAGATTCTAAAACTGAATTTTATCCAGGTTATTTACGCGAAACAGGTGTAGGTATTTCCTACCAACGTATGCTTTGGAAAGGTATATTCGCTTCGGTTGAAGTATTGCCATTACACAAAACGTATTTAGACCTTGACAACAAAAAAATAGCAAACGGCTTTAAACTCTACAACTCGTATCATATAGGCTACCATTTTGCTTTTGGTAAAAAGAAACAGTTTTTTATAGAACCGCAAATCCATACTAATGTGTGGCATTTTGATACAAAAACACCTCAAGCATTTAAACAACTAGATAATAGATGGAAAAACCATTTCCTTTTTGAGCCAAACCTGTATATCGGCTTTAAATTTTAAGGAAGATCTACAACCTTTAATCATCAACGTATAAAACAATTAAAAAAAAACGAATATATATGAAAACAATTGAAACACAAATCCGATTAAAAATGACATTTTTGGTCTTAATACTCATGTCATCACTAACGTTTGCACAAAACAATTTAACTATAGAAGAAACTTCAAAACGAGAAGGTTTTATCTTTGAATTTAGTCTAGGTGGAGGAGTTATTAGTGTTGAAGATAGTGAAGGCATTCAAACCTTTGATACAGCGCAGGGAGCTATAAGTTTCCCTGAATTAAAATTTGGTTATATCTTAAATGATAAGTTGGCATTGACTTTATCTATGCCAGGAAATATATACGAATTTCAGGAGTATGACAGACATTTCGGAGGTTTTATTCCCTCAGTACAATATTGGGTAAAAGACCGTTGGTGGATTCACGGTGGTATAGGTTTAGCTATAGATTCACCCGCACTTTACGACATTAAAGATAAGGTTAATGACGATTGGAATTTTGGATGTGCAGTTATGGCAAGTACAGGATATGAGTTTTACAAAAAGAAAAACTTTGCATTGAATGTACAGTCCAAATTGGTGATGGGAAGAGCATTTTTAGAAGGAGATGCTCATAGAGATGCAGTAACTTTTAACATAGGTTTAGGGTTTAGTTGGTTTTAAAAATAAAACTAATTTTACAGTAATTTTTAATGGTATAATAATGAGCTAATTATGAAACAAAGTACAATACTAACACTATTAATTTTTATGTCTATAGGTGCTTTTGGTCAGCAAGAAATCAAGAAGGACATTGCGCTATTATTAAATGCCGAACTACAAAACGAGAACATAAAAAGTGGTATTCTGCATGTGTATTCTGAAACTCGAGGAATCGATATACAATTGGCTGAAAACAAAGAAGATGCTATTTCTATACAGAGTCCATTTTACACAGCCAGTGTTACCAAAATGCTTACAGCTACAGCAATTGGTATTTTAAAGGATCAAAATAAATTAAATTTAGATGATAAAATCGCTACATATTTACCAGATTCATTGGTGAATAATCTTATTGTTGTGGATGGAAAAGACTATTCAAAAGATGTAACCATTGCACATTTGTTGCAACATACCTCTGGTTTGCCTGATTATTTTACGGACCAAACTAACGATGAAAGTCCAAACATTATCAATCAGATATTGACAAACCCTAACAAAACATGGACAGCTGAAGAAATGATTCAGTTTTCAAAAGACAAGATGACACCTCATTTTATTCCTGGTGATGGTTATCATTATACAGATACAGAATATGTGCTGTTAGCATTGATTATTGAAAATCTCAGTGGATTATCATTAGACGTGTTCTTTCAGCAATATATTTTTCAACCTTTAAAGATGAAAAGTTCTTACATCAACTTAAAATCTACAGCAATAGATAATAATCTTCCTATGGTTAAATTCTATGCAAGTCAATATGAATTATCATCTCTCAAAAGCCTAAGTGCGGATTGGGGTGGAGGTGGACTGGTGTCTACCACACACGATTTAATTACTTTTTTAAAAGCTTTTAATAGCGATGTCCTTGTAAAGAAAGATACACGTTTATCCATGCAAAACTGGGTGATTGAAACTAAAGGTATGAATTATGGCTTTGGTATTAGGCAAGTTTCTTTAGGTGAATTAACAGGTACAGACACTACTCTACAACTAATAGGGCATTCTGGAAGTACAGCATCTTTTTTATGGTATTGCCCACAATTAGATACTTATATTTCTGGATCATTAAATCAGCTAGAGGCTTCTAAGAGTGCAATGATTTTGGTTTTTAATATACTCAAAAGAATAGAAAATAAATAAAGCGATGAACACATTTATAAAAGTTATAATTATTTATTTTATTGCACTATTATTATCAATTAATGGTTTGTTTGCACAGACATCAAACAAAATGAATTGGAAAGATGATCTTAAAATCTATAAATCGTCTTTAGAACAAAAACATATAGACCTTTATCATACAGTACCTAAAGAAGAGTTTTTTAATAAATGGAATAAGATGTATAACAACGTTGATTCATTAACTGATTTTGAGATTATTCTTAAACTAATGCGCTTAACAAGAAGAATAAATGATGGTCACACAGCTGTATCTTTGAGAAATATTGTTACACATCGATTTCCTTTTGAAGTAGAATATATTGATAATCAATGGAGAGTAGTAAAAGCAATTAAAGAGCATAAAAGCTTATTAAAAGGATCATTAGTAGCTATTGATGATGTTCCTATTCAAGAGGTTTCAATCAAAATTTCAGAAGTTGCACAATTTGTAGAGAATGAAAATTCAAAAGTGGTAAGAACTGGTTCATATTTAACAATAAGTGAATTACTTTTTAATCTTGATATTATTAAAAACAGAAATACTGCCGAATTTACTTTTTTAGATGATAATAATAAAGAAATAAAAATAACTTTAGAAGCATTAGATAAATCTACTGTAGATAAAAAGAATTTTACAGAATTAAATATTGGCGTTCCAGAGATAGTAAAACCAGACAAACCTATGTTCGATTATTTATGGTATGCACCTATTAAGAACACAGAAGCTATTTATCTTAATTTTGAAAGTTATCCAAGTTTTGATGATATGCAAGTTTTTGGCGAAAAGCTAGTAAGGTATATCACTAAAAATAACAACCATAAAATTATTATAGATATGCGAAACAATGGTGGTGGCGATTTATATGTGGGCGTAGTTTTAGCGTATGCACTTAACCTTGCCGATTCAATAGATTGGAAAAATGGTGTATTTGTTTTAACAAGTAACAAAACCTTTTCAGCAGCCACAAGTAATGCAGCGCTCTTTAAGCAATTGTTAAATGCTAAAATTGTCGGTCAAGCCACTGGGTCAAATCCCACAGGATATCAAGATATGGATAGTTTTACCTTACCGAATTCAAAATTAGTAATCACCTATTCAAAGAGAAAATTCAATTTATCAAGTAAAGCAAAACAAGGTATTCAACCAGATGTATCTTTGTTTTATAATTGGAATGACTATAAAAATGGAAAAGACACTATTATCCAATGGATAGTAAACAATATAAAATAAACTGATTTTAAAGGTCAACGTAAATTATTTTTAAGTATAACCATGATAACAATTTCCCCACAACACAAAATCCAGTTTATTTTAAAAACGAGTTTATTATTTTCAGCAGTATTTTTAAAAAAAAGCCTCTGTCTTTTGTGTTGTAAGTTTATCTTGAGCGCAGTCGAAAGACTAGCCAATACAAGTTTAGCGTTTTAATATTCTAGAGGTACTTGCATTTTAAAGCTTGTATTTTCGGAAACTCAAACACAACTATAAAAAGCAATCTTGCTATTGTTTTCATAAAACACAAAACTTCTCAAAGCTATATTTACATAATGCGCTGTTATACACACATTCATTCACTTTCTGGTCTATAACGCCATTATGTAAAATAGCCGTTTAATTAGTGCTTTTAAATCAAATTTGTGGCTTTTTGCTTTTCTAAGAATATCAAATAAAGGCTATATAATAAAATAGGTAGGGGTTAATTAGGGGTTACTTTTTATTAATATTTACTGACTTCTAATTAAATTTAAAATGTTGATGTTTAATGTGTTATAGTTTTTTTTGTTGTTTGGGTTTTGTGTGTTTATATAGATTATTTAACTGACACCTATGAACAATTTATTTTTTATTCATCTTTTTTATCAAACGGAGTAAGGTCGATATTAACGGGAAAGCTAATGTATACTTGAGAATTACGGTAATTGGAAAGCGAGACTTAAAACAGTAGAAAAAGAATTTTTATCCAAAGAAGAAGTAGAAACCCTAGTAACTAAGCAGTTTTCTGTAAACAGATTAAACCAAGTAAAAGACGTATTTGTGTTGAGTTGTTTTACGGGCCTAGCTTATTCAGATGTTAAAAAAAAACTATCACATAATACTGTTGTAATAGATACAGACGGAGATAGAAGGATAAAACCAACAGAACAAAAACTAATGCTAGAAGTAATATTCCATTACTAAACACTGCAGAAGTTATTTTAGTAAAATATAAAGAACATCCAATTGTAGTACAAGGTCAGCTTTTATTGCCTGTGTTAAGCAATCAAAAAATGAATGCATATTTAAAAGAAATTGCTGTTTTGTGTAGTATTAATAAAAATCTAACTTTTCACTTAGCATGTTATACTTTTGCTACAACATTGATTCTTACAAATGGTGCTCCTATAAAATAAGTTAGTAAAATGTTAGGGTATAAATCATTTAAAACTAATCAATATTATGACAAGATTTTGGATAGAAAAGTTAGTGACAATATGCCAAAACTTAAAAATAAATTAAAAATTGCAAATTCTTAAAAAAAAAAATATTCACTAATACTGTGAGTTATTTTAAATATTTTTTTTCTTTGAAAATTATCATAAAACCAAATAGATTGAATTCACATCAAATTATAAAAATTAAAATAATAACTTTTTTAAGTCTACTTTTCTTTATTTCGTGTTCTATTGAAAATGAGGAAACAAAATACAAAATTGGTTTTTCTCAGTGTATAAGTATTGATGATTGGCGGAAATCTATGGATTACGAGATGAAAGTTGAAGCTTCATTATACTCTGAGATCGATTTAACAATTTTTCAAGCAGATGGTGATGTTGATACTCAAAAGTTACAGATTGAATCAATGATAAAAAATGATTTTGATCTTATTATAATTTCTCCGCTAAGACCAGAGCCATTAGTTGCAACAATTGAAAAAGCTTACGATAGAGGAATTCCTGTTATTATTGTAGATCGCAAGATTAATTCTCAAAAATTCACAGCATATGTTGGTGCAAATAATATTGAAGTTGGTCAAAATGCTGCAAATTATATAGCTTCACAAAATGAAAAAGAGTTTAATGTTTTAGAAATAAAAGGAGATGATAATTCTTCACCAGTTATAGAAAGACATTCTGGATTTTATCAAATAGCTAACAATGAGCCAAAGATAACTATTCCTTATAGTATTCAAGATAAAGATATTAACCGAAGAATACCTCAAATACTAGATTCTTTAAATTTAAAACCAATTAATTATGTTTTCGCATTTAATGATGAAATTGCCTATAATGCTTGGAAAATTGCAAAATCTAAGGGGGTTGAAAGAAGTATCAAATTTATTGGTGTAGATGGTTTAAATGGTGTTAATAATGGTATTCAATTAGTGCAAAAAGGCATATTATCTGCATCTATATTATATCCTACAGGTGGAGACGAAGCAATCAACTTAGCATTAAAAATTTTGAATGGTGAAAGTGTAGCTAAAATAAATTTTTTAACTACTACTGTAATTGACTCTAGAAATGCTGATATAATGAAAAATCAGTTCGATAAAATTAATCAGCATCAAAATGATATAGAAAATCAACAAATAAAAATTAAACAACAAGAAGAAACTTATACAACTCAAAGTAATGCTTTAAAATTACTTTTAGTTCTTTTAATACTTATTATACTATTAGCAGCTTATAGTATTTATTCTGGTTATAATTTAAAGAAAAACAAAAGAGAATTAGAAATTCAAAACAATAAAATTACAATTCAACGAAATCAAATAAAAAAAATTAATGAAGCCAAAACCAATTTTTTTACAGGTCTTTCTCATGAGTTTAAAACACCAATTACACTAATTCTATCTTCAATAGATTCTCTTTCTGAAAATAAAAAGATTAGAGATCATAAACTTTTAAAAGAAGTTGGTTTAATTTTTAATAATTCAAAACGTTTATTACGTTTAATTAATCAGTTAATAGATTTTAGAAAAGTTGAAGATAAAAAATTTATTTTAAGAGCATCAAAAACAAATTTATTTCAGTTTTCTAATACAATTTTTAAAGATTTTGAAAGAGAAGCTCAAAAAAGAAATATTAACTTTTTATTAAATACAAATAATGAATATTTAGATATCTATTTAGATAGAAACCTAATGGATAAGGTCTATTTTAATTTACTTTCAAATTCTTTTAAGTTTACACCGAATAACGGTACCATAAAAATTGAAATTAAAGATATAAAAGAAAGTAATTTTGTTAAAATTTATTTTAAAGATTCTGGTATTGGAATTCCGAATGATGAAATAAATAATGTTTTTAAAGCTTTTTATAAAGGATCAAATAATAATAAATCTAGTTCTGGTATAGGTTTGCATTTGTCAAAAGAGTTTATAGAGTTACATAAAGGAGAAATTGAAGTAAGTTCAAGTAACGGAACAGAATTTATCATTACTTTATATAAAGACAATGTACACTTGAGTACAGATGAAATAGTTTACGAACCAGCTATCATAGATAATCCATTATTAAATTTTAATTTAGATTACGAAGATGATGCTTTTACTGTACAAAATGATTTAATTGAAGAAAATAGAGATTCAATATTACTTATTGAAGATAATGAAGATTTGGTTAAATATTTAAGTAGTAAGCTAAAATTAGAATATAACTTAAGTATCAGTAATGGTTATAATGTTTTAGAAAAAGCATTTGAAGTAATGCCAGATATCATAATCTGCGATGTTAACTTACCAGAGAAAAATGGGTTTGAAATTTGCGATATATTAAAAAAAGATATTAGAACATCGCACATCCCAGTTATTATTTTAACTGCTTATGATAGTAAAGAATCTTATATTCAAGGTTTAGAATCTGGAGCAGACTTATTTTTAACAAAACCGTTTAGTTTTGCTATTCTATACAGATCAATTAAAAACCTTTTATATAACCGAGAGAAACTTCGTAAACATTATATTAAAAATATTTATAAATCTGAACCAACTAAGAAAATAGGTTTATTTGAACAAGATTTTATAGAAGTAATGAATAAACATATTTATGAAAATATAGATGATTCTAGTTTTACAGTTGAGCAATTAGCCGCCAAATTAAATATTTCAAGAGTTCAGTTATATAGAAAAATTAAATCTATATTAAACATAAGTATAAGTGATTATATTTTAAATATTAGATTAGAAAAAGCAAAAATATTACTTAATGAATCTAAATTGTCAATTTCTGATGTAGCCTATTCTGTTGGCTTTTCTTCTCCAAGTTATTTCTCTTCTTCGTTTAAAAGTAAGTTTGGTAAAACTCCAAAACTTTTTAGAAAAAAATAATAATAACCAAGCAGTATTAACTCAATTTAGCAATATAAGTACAATTATATTAACATTAAATGTAACTATATTGATATATTAATTATTATTAATATGCCTTTTTTTAAAAAGTATTCAGATTAAGAAATTGATTTTTAGGTTATTATACTTTATTCATAATTATTTTTTAATGTAACAATTCTTATAATTAAAAATAGGATGGTTTTATAGTTTTACAAAAACTTAAGTACCTAAATTATAAATAAGAACAATAGTTTGGTCAATAACTACTGCTTTAGCTGTTTCCTTTTTGGATTTGATACCGTTGTTATTTCTGGTGCCGATAAAAAACTATAACTATTCTGGAATACTTCAGATGCATTCCACAGAAGCGTAGTTATGGCGATGGCACTTTGGGTATCATTGGTGGGGGCGTTATTTGTAAGTATACCAACTAATGGATTAGGGAGGAAAATTAAATTAGTAATAACTAAAAATAATGTTAAATAATAGATTATGAAAAATTTTACAAAAAAATATATTGGCTTAGTATTTATTGCCTTTTTCTTGAGTTTAGGAGCTCAAAATAAAAAAATAGCATTTATAGGGCAAGCTGCAACTTATAATGATAATATACCTGCGGCACAAGATGGATTAACTTATGATGACGATCGTGCAGCTGCAGTTTGGTTTATGGATGAATTTATTCCCTCACAAAACAATATTGATGGTTCTTATTTCTCTTTCCAAGACGTTGCAGAGGGTGCAGACTTATCTAGTTTTGATGTTCTTTGGATACAAAGTGATGGAGCTACATTTCCAGGTCGTTTAAATGAGTGGCCAAGAGGTACCACAGAAGGAGGTGGAGAAAGACATTGTGTAATTACAGAAGCAGGTTTTGAATGGAATGGTGGAAATGCCGCATGCATAACGCTTGAAGATAATTTTATAAATAGTATTCGTACTTTTTATGAAGCAGGAGGGAACATTTTTTTAGGAAACTTTGCTGGAAAAGGACTCGAAGTTTTTGGAGTATTTGATGGATTAACTAATCCATGGGAATACAAACCCAATCAAACATTTGGTGAAGTTAATTCGATAACAGATGATTGGGCAGTTAATAATCCTTGGGGTAATTTTTACCAAGATAGTGTTTCCAACCCATTAAGAACCGGTTTTGTTTTAGGTTCACCAGATAATGCTTGTAACGATGGAAGATATATCGAGTTTTTAACAGCTGGATCAGGTAAAAAAAATAGAGTTTGCCAATACAATTTAGATTTTGGAAGAATTAATGATGATGCAAATGCAAATAATGGAGGATCTGCAACTCTGGCTCAAAAATATACGGAGTTTGAAACAACATTAAATGCACAAATATTATTGACCAATTGTGGCGGAAATGAAATACAATCTGTTCAATTTAATCCAAGAACAGTTGGTAAAGGTACAGTTATAATCAATGGAGGTGGTTCTTATGATTGGTATGCAGATGGTAGCCCAGCAAATTACAACAACAATATAAAAATTTTTACAGCCAATGCTTTACTTTCTTTAGCAGATATGGCTTCTTATAATATTTATGCAAATTCTATTACAAATGGAAATTGGTCTGAAACAGGTACTTGGATTAATGGAGTTGTACCAAGTACTTCAACAAAAGTTATTGTAGAAAACGATGTTATATTAAATCAAAATTCTACTATTGAATCTTTGAATATAACATCAGCTAGCTCACTTGTTTTAAATGCTGCCAACGGATTAACCATAAATGATAACCTATCAAACAATGGAACTTTAACAGCACAATCAGGAAGTTCATTAATTGTAAAGGGTGATGCTTCAGGTAATGTTATTTATAATAGGTCAATCAATGCTGTTGCTGGTAATTTAAAGGGATGGTATTTAATGGCTTCTCCAGTTATAGGGCAAGATTATGATGATACTTTTGTCTCAGCAAACAATATCGCAGAAAATGGATCTAATAATGGAATTGCTAGTTATATAGTTGCTTCTGATTCTTGGGATTATCATGAAGATTTAGAAAATAATACTTTTTCTTCAGGAACTGGTTATTCTGTTAAAAGAGAAAGTACAGGTACAGTTGCATTTACAGGAACTATAAACACTAATGATTTAGGAGTTGATGTTGTTCTTACAACTGGGGGTAATAATTTTAACTTATTAGGTAACCCTTATACTTCTTATTTAAATAGTGCTACCTTTTTAAATGATGAAAGTGCTATTTCTGAAACCAAAACCATGTGGGTTTATAACCAAACTTTAGGTTCAAATGGTTCTTATGAAGTTAAAACTATGGCGGATGCATTTGTTATAGCACCAGGACAAGGTTTTTTTATAAAAGCAAATGCTGCTGGAGGTACATTTAATTTTGCAGAAGTGAATCAAAGTCATAACGCAGATACTTTTCAAAAAGCATCGAAAACAGAATTAAAATTATCCATAACAGATGGCACAATAAACCAATATGCAAAAGTATATTATTTAGACAATGCAACAACTGGTTTTGATGTTGGTTATGAAGGTGAAGTGTTTGACGGCAATAAAGAAGATTTTTATTTGTATTCTACTTTATTATCAGAGAATCAAAATAAAATGTATCAAGTTCAAGCTTTACCAAATACTGGTTTTGAATCAATGATTATTCCTTTCGGATTAAAAGCAGATGCAGGGAAACAAATTACATTTATGATTGAGGCTACTAATTTACCAAGTGATATAAATGTCTATTTAGAAGACAGATTATTAAAAACATTTACACGTTTAGATGAAGCTAATAGCAACTATAATGTTACTTTGTCTGAATCTTTAAATAAAACAGGAAGATTCTTTATTCATACAAAAGCAGCAAAATCTTTAAGTACAGCATCAGAAATTCTAGACACTGTTTCTATGTTTAAAATAGACAACAACACTTTAAGAATTGCTGGTTTAAAAAATGGCAGCGCATCTATTTCTCTATACAATTTATTGGGTAGAAAAGTATTGCAAACTTCTTTTGAGGCAACTATAAGCAAAGACTTTACTTTACCAAATTTAGCAAAAGGTGTTTATGTAGTAAACCTTCAAACAACAGAAGGTAAATTAAGTAAAAAAATAATTTTAGAATAATTTTAAGAAAATATAAAAACTAACATTATGAAGAATAATAGAAATAATAAAGAACAAGAAATAACTCGTAAAGACGCTCTTAAAAAAATTGGTAATTACGGAAAATATGCAGCATTAACTGCACTAGGAACTTATATGGTTTTAAACCCACAAAAAGCACAATCGCAAAGTCCAGAAGCTCCTGGTACTGGATTTTAATATGTATCACATTAAACGTTATGAGCGAAACTTATTGAATAATATCAAGCATTTTTTTATGATAAAGAACCTTATCAATTTGTAACTATTAGTAAATTTTCGGAGTATTCTGGAATTTAAATTAACATTATTGATTGGTATATTAATTAGTTATAAAATTACTTTAAAAGAATTATAAAACTTACGTTAATTTATGTTGTTTAGTAAGTATAAAGGCTATTTAAGGTTAAAACTAAAACACTGTTAATTGTATAATTATCAGTGTTTTTTTTTGCTTTTAATATAATTAAGTTTAAGTGAATTTAATCGTATAAAATTTCATGCTATCTTAAAATTAAGGTTTAGATTGCGCTAATGGGAATAAAATAATTTATAAATTTAATAGCACCAACAGTTTTTATTATTAATTCTACATTTTAAAAAGTATTTGTTTTTTGGTCGAGAAATGTCATTTAAGAAAGTTGCATTATGTAGAAGTAAAATTATCTCAGAACATTGAAGACGTAATTTAAAAAAGGTTTAGGCGTAACATATTTCAATTCTTAACTACTAATATAGTAAACAACTTACGTTATGACCGATTTAAATTTGATTGATAAATTCCTACTACTAGCATTAGATGATGAAAAAGGAAAATTTAATTCAGCCCCTTTTGCTTTAACCTATGGACTTTCTGGAGCAATATTTTTAGAACTTTCATTAAGAGAGTGTATAACTATAGTTGACAAAAAAGTAGTTGTAAATAACTTCAAAAAAATTGATGATGCTTTTCTTAACAAGTATTTAGATGTGTTAAAAAATGCAAATAAAGAACGTTCTCTAAAATATTGGATTCAAAAGTTTGGAAACAAAGAACGTGATATTAAAAAGGAAACTCTGGATAAGTTAATATCAAAAGGAATTTTAGCAAAAAGAGAGCAGAAATTTTTATGGGTGTTTAACAATGACAAATTCCCAACCGTAAATGCAAAACCAGAAAATACTTTACGTAAAGGATTATATGAAATTGTAGAACTTCATAAAAAACCTATTCTAGAGGAACTAATGCTAGTAAGTCTAATAAATACTTGTAATATGGATAGAATTGTTTACGGTAAAGAACGTTACAAGAAATGCAAAAAGAATATTAAAACTATTATTTCTGATACTGAAAACAATATGTTAAGTACTACTATTAAAGAAATTCATACACAAATTACAGCCATGATTGTTGTTATGATTTCTGCATCAGTAGCAGCAACTACAGCAGCTAGCAGCTAAGGTTTAAATGAACCGCTCAAAACGAAAGGGTTTTAATAAATAATCAACAATATTTAATTTATAACCATCAATGGTAAACTCACTATAAGCAGTAGTTACAATAACTTTTACAGGAAACAGCAGTAGTTTTTTGCTATTTTGTAACTGATTCCATTAACTTTTAGAATCCCATCTTTTTTGGTAAAATAAAGTCCAAATGTGCTCTTATTGATATTTTAATGTTGCTGAATTACAATTTATTAGACAATTAATTTTTAAATTATATAAGTTATATCAGTCCTTTTTTTGTTAAAGATTCTTTTAATTGATTATGGTTATCCCAAAATCTGTCTCTTATTTTTTGAATAACTTCGTCATATTTAGGATGCGTAGAAAGGGATTTAACCAATGGATCTTCTTCAAGAAATAATAAAACCCAATATTGGTAATTATTTTTGGTAGCAAATAACTGATATTGCTCAATGGCTAAATCTAATTTACCTTCATGAATGTATTTTGTGGCTAAACTGGCTGGTTTGTATATAGATTGATCATTTTTACAATAATCATCATAAGCTTTATAAAATTCTGATGCTTGTTGATGCAGTCCCATTTTATCAAAAACCAACCCTATTTTTAAGTTCTCTTGAGGATACATATTAAGCCCATTTTTTTTCCTAATTTTTTGAAATTTATCATAATAATAAAAGGCACTATCATAATCTTCTTGAAAATAGTAAAACTTTGCAACCTCTTGCATCAAATCTAAACGTGTTGTGTCTTTTTTAAACTCTTTCTTTAAAGAATTTGTGGCTTTGTTTAAATCTAGATGCTGTGCATAATCAATAAATACTTTTAAAAACGGGGCGTAATAATTGTTTGAATCTGCTGCTAAAGATAAGTTTATGTATTTCTGAGCTTCATTTACAAATCCGTTTTGAATAAGTGCATTACTTAATGCTAAATACATAAAACTTTTGGCTGTAGCATCATTAGAATCTACTTCTAGTTGTAAACCCATTAAAGCGTATTTTAAATATTTTTCTGTATTAGGTATTGCACGTGAATACAAATCTGCAAGTATTTGCACAACAGGAGACGAATTAGGATTGTATTCTAAAGCTTTTTCTAAATGTGGTATTGCCAATCGAAACTCATTAATATTTATATAATACAATGCTTTTGCAATTAAGCTTTTAGAAGATTTATTATCATAAAGTAATGCTTTATCTGCATAATTATTAATAATTTCTGTATATTGTTTTTGTCTCTGATTTAAATCTAAATAATAGTAAGCAATTGCAAGATCTGAGTAAGCCAAAGCAAATTTCGGGTCTAGTTCAATCGCTTTTTCAAACAAAATAATGGCTTCTTGTAAACCTTCTTTTGTTTCCTTTTTTAACGGAACTAAACCTTTTAAATAGAAATCGTACGCCTCAAGATTTTCGGTTGGTTTTTTATTAATTTGCTGATATTCTGCAGGAGTAACTTTTGCATGAATTGCATCTACAATTTTTTTGGCAACCGTATTTTGCAATGAGAATACATCTATAACCTTATTATTATATTGTTGCGCCCAAATTGGGGTATCTTTAGAAGCATCAATTAATTGAATATTTAACAAAACTTGATCGTTAATTCGCTGACCACTACCTTCTAGTAAATATGCCACATTCAATTCTTCTGCAATCTCTTTTACATTTTTGTTGGTATTTCTATATTTTTCTACGGATGTTCTACTGATAACTCGTAAATCTTCTATTTTTTGCAAATTATTAAGTGCAGATTCCATGAGCCCATTTACAAAATATAAGTTTGTAGAATCACTACTCATATTTTTAAAGGGTAAAACAGCAATCGATTTCTTAATCTCGTTAACTTTTATTTCTGAATTTGGTGTTTTATTCTGAAAAAACAGTAAGGCTGCAACCACAATCATAAAAAAAGCTGCTACAAAAATTGTTGTACGATATTTTTTAAAAAAGGAATCTTTATTATCAACAACAACAATTTCTGGTTGATGATTTTCAAGCTCAATTTTTGGTTCTGGAACAGGTTTTATTCGATATTCTCCTGGAGACAATCCATATTGTTCTCTAAAACATTTAATAAAATAAGAGTTATTGCTAAAACCAACTTGATAAGAAATTTCTGAAACCGTAAGTTCGGTTTCATCTAACAATTCCTTTCCTTTTTCTAGACGAACTTGGCGAATAAATTGACTTGCACTTAGCTCAGTTTCCTTTTTTATTTTTCTAAGCAAATTAGAACGACTCATATGCATAAGCGTAGCTAATTCTGATACTCCAAATTGTTCATTAGAGATATGCTCTAAAACAAACACTTCTGCTTGTTCTATAAATTTTGCTTTTTTCGAGATCTGAGACATGTTGTTTTGTGCTATTCCAAATGTATCAATTTTTATTTTAAACGTAACCGTTTCCAATTCTAAATTCTTGACCAAAAACTGCTATTTGCGTCATAATTTATAGATCTGCGTCATAATTTTCAATCTATCATCAAACTTTACATATTAGGCTTCATAAGGGTTTAAAGGAATTTTGATTCTTGTTGGATATTTGTATCAACAAAAACAAAGTTATTAATCTTTAAAATATTTATGATGAAATTACTTACAATTACTACAATCAGAATTACAACTCTAATCGTATTCTTAATCTTTTTATTAACAAGTTCGTGTGTGCAATCCAACAAAAAGACAGATACAAACTCTTTAAAAGAAACATCAAAAACGATAACCAAACCAACTATTGGTATCCATGCAGCTGTATTAACTGGAAATTTAGAAGCCGTTAAACAACATATTGAAGCTGGAACTGACATCAACCAAAAAGAACCAATGTCTGGTTCTACACCTTTAATGTCTGCAGCCACTTTTAATCAAACAGAAATTGCTAAAACATTAATAAATGCTGATGCAGATTTAACGATAAAAAATAATGATGGAGGTACAGCTTTGCATACTGCAGCATTTTTTGGACGTATAGAAATTGTACAATTATTAATTGATGCGAAAGCAGACAAAACTGTACGTAATAATTTTGGAGCAACTCCACAGGAAATTGTTAAGGGTGATTTCGCTCAAATGAAGCCTATTTACGAAATGCTAATACTGCAATTAAAACCAATGGGTTTTACATTAGATTTAGATGAATTGCAAAAAGCACGTCCTGTTGTAGCAATGATGCTAGAGTAAACAAACATAAGATAAGATGACAACAGAAAGAAGATACGATATTGATTGGCTAAGAGTAATCGCAATTGGGTTATTATTAATTTATCACATAGCCATTATTTTTCAACCTTGGGCAATGTTTATAGGATTTATAAGAAGTGAAGAAGCCTTAGAAGGACTTTGGAAACCAATGACAATGCTTAACGTATGGAGAATACCTTTATTATTTTTTGTATCAGGAATGGGATTGTTTTTTGCGATGAAAAAAAGAAACTTTAAACAGTTATGTATAGAGCGTGCTAAACGAATTTTAGTTCCATTTGTGTTTGGATATTTTGCAATTACACCTTTACATATGTATATTTTTCAAGAGTATTACAACATGCCTTTAAGTTATTTTCCAGATAGTGGTCATTTATGGTTTTTAGGAAACATATTTGCTTATGTACTGCTGTTATCGCCTGTGTTTTTTTATTTAAAAAACAATGAAAACGGAAAATTTAAAAAAGCTATTCAAAAAATGATGCGTTATGCTTTAGGGCCATTAGCAATATTCGTTTTCTTTATGTTAGAAGTGTTTTTTGTAAAGCCTCAATTATTTGAAATGTATGCACAAAACTGGCATGGATTTTTTATCGGTCTTCTTGCATTCTTTTTTGGTTTTCTGTTGGTTTACTGTGGTAATGTATTTTGGCAAACAGTTTTAAAATGGAAGTGGATCTACATCAGCATAGCTGCAATACTATTTTTAATTCGTTTTACAGGATTTCAATCCATATCAAATATGTATGTAACTTCTGTAGAATCTATTTCTTGGATTTTAGGTATTTTTGGTCTTGGTTATGGTTATCTTAATAAACCAAGTGCATTATTAAGTTACTTAAGTGCAGCTGTTTATCCTGTTTATATTATCCACATGTTTGTTTTATATGCAGGCGCATTATTTATATTGCCTTTAGACCTACATCCTATGTTAAAATTTATATGGATAACTGCATTTACATTTATTACCTGTTTTCTTGTGTACGAATTCATCCTAAAAAGAGTTGTAGTTTTAAGACCTTTTTTTGGTTTAAAATGGTAAATACTTATAGCAATACAATTTAAAATATCGTCATCTCATGAAAAAAAAATATCTAAAAAAAATGCTTAAAATACTGTTTATACTTGCTAGTTTATTCTCCTTAACCTTTGTGCCTTGGACTTTAGTCAAAGCTTGGGGAAAACCTCTTCCAGACACCATTCAAGAACAATTAGAAGAAGCTTTAGATTATGATTTTGAAGGAATGATTGTTTATATAGATCAAACAGATAAAGAATCAAAACATTATACCTCTGGCTGGCATAATCGAGAAACTAAAACACCTGCAAAACCTAAAGCACTGTTTAAAATAGCTAGTATCAGCAAGTTGTATGATGCAGTTGCTGTTACAAAACTTGTAAATAAAGGTCGACTTTCTTTGGATAAAACTCTTGCAGAATATTTACCTGAATTAAAGGATAAAATAGAATACGCAGATAAAATTACATTAAGACAGATGATTCAGCATAAAAGTGGTATTCCCAATTTTACGGATACTCCAAAATTTTGGGAAAATCCAATAAAAACTTATGAAGAAAATCTTGCTTTAATAAAAGATAAGCCTGCAAATTTTAAACCTGGTGAAGACTATGAATATTGTAATACAAATTATTTATTGATCAATAAAATAATGGATAACGAATTAGGCTATGGCAATTTTCAATTTATTAGAGAAGAAATTTTAAACCCTTTAGGTCTTAAAAATACGTTTAGTTCGCTAAAAGAAGTGAATTTAGATAGTGTGATGAGTGGTTATCATATTGGATATCCACATGATTTAAAAACAAATGATTATGGCATGCATGCCACAGCAAAAGATGTGGGTATTTTTCTAAGAGCCTTAAACAATGGATCTGTTTTTGAAGAAGGAGAACAAGAAATATATGCTTCTATTTACCAATTTGAACATTCTGGTTGGGTGCCTGGTTACCAAAGTTTTGCAAAATATTACAAAGATATTGATGCTGTAATTATTGCTTTTTACAACACCACTGACCCAAAATTGTATAATTGGAACTTATCAGAAATTATCAATAAAAGAATTTATAAAATTTTAAAAAAGAAAAAATGAAGAATAAAAAAACAATTTAGCGTTAAATAATTCAAAAATAAAATCTCATCCGTTTTAGAGATTTTTTTGGCTGAATTTGTTTATAGTTTCTTATTGTTTTATTCTTTGTTCTTTCTAATAATGAGGTTTGGAACAGTGATATGAAATCATTACAAGAATTTTTTCATGCAGTTTTTTATCAAAAAACCCACCTCGAAGAAAGGTGGGTTAGTGGCTATGACAAAGTTTTTTAAGACTTTAAGTCATAAATTTAATAAAAATTTTCTTAATTCTATTTATTTATGTGTATTTTTTTCTTCATTTAACCTGTGTAAAACTGTCGCTAAGTGTTTACTGAATGGATTGTTCACTCATTTCACAGCTTACCTCAAGCCTTAGTTTGCTTCATTTCGATATCAAATAGTAACTTAAAAACATACAATTTAAATGTCATTTAAAACAAAAAAACTAAATAAAAATTCTTACTAAAAAAATGTGAATTACAGAGGTTACTATAGCTGAAAAAGTTTCCGATTTGCTTTTTATCAAAAATTGAAGATTATCTAAAAGCGTTAAACAAAAAAACAATAAATTATGAACAGCTAAAAAAGTTGCACTAATGTTAAGAGTTTGTATGGTAATGCTAGTGTATGGTGTAAAGTAGGTAATTTAAAAGCAATACATATGTATAATACAATCAATAAAAAATAGCAAATAGAAGCGTTTTGTATCTTCTTTTACTTTAACCTTATAAAAGTAAAACTCTTTTGGTTTTTGATGAAACGGAATTTTATCCTATTCTATTTGATAGAAATATACAATCATTATTTGATTTAATTTCATTCTGTTTTTTTTAATAGCTATTTTATCAGAAAACATATAATCGATAGTCAACAGTTTTAAGTTAATGTTATGTTTTGCTAATGATGTAGTTTTTGGCTTTTTTGAATACAGTTTTTTTTAATTTTACTAAAAATTATGGTTTTAAAAAGTAATAAATATTTTAATCGAGATGTATCGTGGCTAAGGTTTAATCATAGAGTTTTACAAGAAGCTGCAGACAAGAGAAATCCTTTGTACGAAAGACTCAAATTTCTGGCGATATTCTCTTCTAACCTCGATGAATTTTTTACAGTAAGGGTTTCCAATATTAGACAAATAAAAAAATTGGATAAACCTCTAAGAAAAAAATTGATTACAAAACCTAACAAACTTTTAAAAGAGATTAAAAAAGAAGTAATAGCGCAACAAGAAGAGTTTGGTAAAATTTATCGAGAGCAGATTTTAGTTGAATTAAAACAAAAAAATATTTCCTTACTTTCTTATCAAGATTATACAGTTCAAAATCAAGCTTTTGTAAAAGAGTATTTTAATCGTCAATTATCAGAATTACTAACACTAAAGTTAGATCCAAATAAAAAACAAGACAACTACTTTCTAGAAAATGAGAAACTGTATTTAGTTGCTTTGTCCAAAACAAATGATCTGGTTTGGGTTAAAATTCCTGAAGATAGTCCACGTTTTGTTGTTTTTCCAAGTTTGGATAATCAACATCAAATCAGTTTTGTTGATGATATATTAAAACACCAATTTTCTGAATTATATCAAGTAACATTTTATTGTATTAAAATATCTAGAGATGCAGAATTGTATATCGAAGATGAATATTCTGGCAATTTATTAGAAAAAATAGAAAATTCACTTTCTAATCGTAAAACGGGTCAAATTACTAGGGCTTTAATAGATCATAATATGCCAGAAGCAATGATACAAAAGCTTAAAAACGTACTCGATATTAATAACACAGACATTATTTCTGGTGGTGTGTATCATAATTTTAAAGATTTCTTCGGATTTCCTAATCCCACAAATCATCAACTTTCATACGAATCTTTAGAACCTAAAAAGCAGTTGGCTTTTGAAAATGCAGATAGTTTGTTTGCTTTAATCAAGAAAAAAGATAGATTGCTGTATTTTCCTTACGAGTCTTTTGATGAGGTAATTCGATTTGTAGAAGAAGCCTCTATAAATGTTAATGTTGTAAGTATTAGAATTACTTTATACCGAGTTTCAAAAGATTCTGCCATTGCTAAAGCCTTATTAAAAGCAGTTAAAAACGGAAAAAAAGTTGTGGTTTTTATAGAAACTAAAGCCAGGTTCGATGAAGCAAACAACATAAAATGGGGAAAGCAACTTAAGGATTATGGAGCAAAAGTATATTATAGTTATCCAGGTATAAAAGTGCATTCTAAGATTTTGTATATAGAACGAATTGAGAACAATAAAAACAGAGGTTATGCCTATATAGGTACAGGAAATTTTAACGAAAAAACTTCGCGTATTTATACGGATTTAGGATTGCTAACTGCAAATAATAAAATTACAAAAGAGATTTTGCAGGTTTTTGAGGTGTTAGAACGAAACATAATCGTTCCAAAAACAAAGAATGTACTAATTTCTCCTTTTACAGCAAGAAGTAAATTTATAGAGTTAGTAGAATCTGAAATTGAATTTGCAAAATCAGGAAAAGGAGGGAGTATTATTTTAAAACTCAATAGTCTGCAAGATCAAAAAATGATTAAACTACTTTATAAAGCCAACAATGCAGGTGTAAAAATTAGATTATTAGTCAGAGGAATTTGTTGTCTTGTTCCAGGTATAGAAGGTCAGAGTGAAAATATTTATGTAACCAGCATTGTAGGTCGTTTTTTAGAACATTCTAGAGTTTATATTTTTGGTAATGGAGGAAAAGAAAAGATGTTTATTGGTTCTGCAGATTGGATGACCCGTAATTTAGATCATCGAATTGAAGTGATAACGCCTATATTAGATCTCGATATTTTTAGTAAAATAAGATACACGTTACAACTTCAATTGGATGATGTTGTTAAAGCCAGAATTATTGACGCAAAGCAAGAAAATAAATATGTGGATTATCTAGATCAAGAGAGTTCACAAATTATGACTTATAATAAAATTTTAGAAGTCTAGCGATAGTTTTGTTTTAGATAAACCTTAAGTTTTTTTAAGGGAAATTATCAAAAGAAATTGCCGATAACTATTTTTTGAGTTAACGTTCTTATTCTTTTTAAATCGTTGATAAATTTATCAACTAAATTTTGCCATAGAACAAAAGCAAAATAATCCTTTTGTACATTTGTGATAAATCAGTTGTACAGATGTCAATTATATCTACGAAATACAAAAGAATTTTTTTAAAAATTCTTCCTTTTGGTATTATTTGGTTGCTATTGGGTTTATTGTTTTTATGGATTGAGTATGCGTCTATAAACACTACAATAAACCAAGAAATTTCTAAAGCAACAATTTATATTACTCCTAAAATTGTGCTTTTTGCAAGTATTAGTATCTTTTGTATTGGATGTTTTGTCGGATTTTTAGAAGTAAGATTAATCAATAAATTTTTCGTTAATAAAAGTTTTCCATCAAAATTAATTGCAAAATTTATAATTTATGTGTTGTTGATGAACCTTGTAACCTTTGTGTTTTATCTGCTAGCAGCAAGTATAGAAATGCAAAAATCGGTGTTTAGTTTAGCGGTTTTTGAAAGGTATAAACTCTTCTTTTTTAGCATTACCAACATTAGTACTAGTATTCAATTGGCATTTTCTATGCTTGTATCTTTGTTATATGCAGAAATTAGTGACAACCTTGGTCAGAATGTTTTATTAAATTTTTTTATTGGTAAATACCATAAGCCAGTTGTAGAAAACCGAACTTTTATGTTTACTGATATGAAAGATTCTACTCGAATTGCAGAAACAATGGGTAATGTAAAATACTTTAATTTTTTAAGATCTTATTATAATGATTTATCAGAATCAATTTTAAATTATAATGGAGAAGTGTATCAATATATAGGAGACGAAATTGTAATTTCTTGGCAAAACAAAAATGCGAATTCTGAAGCACAAAGTGTTGATTGTTTTTTTGATATGAAGAAAAAATTATCAGAAAAAAAAGACAAATATTTAAAAGAATATAAGGTTTTTCCAGAGTTTAAAGCCGCCATTCATAAAGGCGAAGTTACTGTAGGAGAAATTGGTGCTTTAAAAAAAGAAATCTTTTTTACTGGCGATGTTTTAAATACAACAGCTCGTATTCAAAACTTATGCAATGAATTTAAAATGGATTTGTTGGTATCAGATGTAATTGCAAAAAACTTAGATTCAAACAGTTTTGTTTTAAAACGAATGGATAACATTGTTTTAAAAGGAAAATCGAACACAATTAATATTGTTGGGGTTCAAAAAGAGGGAAAATAATGAACCAATACCAAACTATTTAATTATTTTGTCTTTTGATAGTATTTAATCAAATTAATAAGCTACTGAAATTTTTGGTTTAATCTGTTTTTTAAATAGGTAGTATTTTTAAGACCTACTTTTTTTGCAGTTTCTTTAAGGCTAATTCTTGGGTTTTGAGATATAATTTCTTGAGCCACATTTAATCTACATTCAATTAAAAGTTGGTTAGGGGTTTGCCCAAAAATGGCTTTAGTTCTTCTTGTAAGGGTTTTGGTAGAAATTGCAAATTCTTTGGCAATAGATTCTACAGAAAAGTTAAAATTATCTACATTTTGATAAAGAATTTTTTCTAGTTTAGTTTTAAATTCTTCATACTGATCTCTAATTTTTATATCAAGATTACTTTTAGAAGATAACACCGTTTTATGGTAAACAATTGCTCTTTCAATAATGCTAATTAGCTCTTCTTTAAAAAAAGGTTTGTAGAGGTAATTGTCTATACCAAGTCTTAACATCCTCTTCTTTTTATCTAAAGATTTCATAGCAGTTATTATAATTATAGGAAATTCGTAATTGTTTTCTTTGATGGTAGACACAAGATCAAAACCATCCATTTCTGGCATATTGTAATCTGTAATCAACAAATCTATTTCATAATTATTAATAATTTCTAAAGCTTCTTTACCATTTTTAGCTTCAATAACAATGTAATTTTTTAGAATACTAGAAACATAAATTAGGGAGTCTCTAGAATCGTCTACCAGTAAAATTTTATTTTTCATACAATTCAATATTAAAGATTAAAAAAGAAATTTTAACTCTAAATTCATAAAATTGATGTATTTGTCTCAAATAGATTAATTTGTGTCTTTAATAGTTACTCAATTAAATGAATTGTTTTTAATTTTTAAGATTTTAAAATATATAGAATATGAAGTAAAATACGAAAAATAAAATAAAATAGGCTAATTTTATAAATAATGTAATTATTTATCTTTATTTGGTATAATATCTATGAATTGATTAATATTTAAAAGTTTTTTCTTTTTACAAAAAGTAAAAATTTGAGAAAAAAAATCATTAATGTCTTTAATAGTTACGTTTTGTCTAATATGGTTTTTTAAAGCTGTTGAATATCATAGTGTTAAGTTTTATTTTTGTATTAATGTATACTTTGGGGGAAGTATACTCAACGAAATAGAACCAACTTAATAGTTGGTTCTTTTCTTTTAAAATGAAAATCTATCAGCTTATATTATTTAAGTTAGTATTTTTTTTGTCTTAAATTGATGTTTGTTTGTCTGTAATAGTTGTTTGCTTACTTCAGCTTTTTTAAGCATTTATTATAATTTTGATATCTAGGTTTCGAGGGGGAAATTGTTATGGAAAAGAATCAGCTACTTATGTTGATTCTTTTTTTTGCTAAAAAAATAATTCTAAAATTGTATGAAAAGAAAACAACAATTCTGTCCTAAATTGACATCGATTTGTCTTATATGGTCATATAAATAATTTTAAAATACTTATAAATCATATTATATTTGTTTCACAGACTTTGGGGGAAGGCTGTCACAAAAAGAATCAACTTTAATAGTTGGTTCTTTTTTTGCTTTCAGACAATTTGTGTCATCTTAATTAGTAAGGCAAAAAAGAAAACTGGTTTTGTTTTTGTGTATGTATTTATCTATATTTTACTTAAAAATAAATTAAAATTCAATTCTTAAATACTTATTTTTCCTTTATATTTAGTGGTTGTAATTTTTAATTAAACTATAATTTAACATTTTATAAATCTATTGCAACCAGTATTATGTAGCATAAACTAATGTAAATGAATGAACAGTCTTATAATTTTAAAGATAATATTTTAAAAGAAAATAAAAACTCTTTTGTGGTTGGTATAGGCACTTCTGCAGGTGGTTTACAAGCTTTAAAAACTTTTTTCGATAATTTACCCAACGATTTTAATCATGCTATAGTTATTGTACAACACCTTTCGCCAGATTACGAAAGTTTAATGGCAGAATTGTTAGCAAAAAATACAGACTTACCTATTCACGAGGTAGAAGAAGGTGTATTAGTTAAACCTGGCAATGTCTATTTAATTCCGCCTAAAAAAAACATGACAATTAAAAATGCTGTATTGCATTTAGAAGACAAGCCAAAGGGTTTCGATTTAAATTTGCCTATTGATATCTTTTTTAAATCGTTAGCACAAGATCAAAAAGAAAATGCTATTGGTATTGTTTTGTCTGGCACTGGTTCTGATGGTACAAGGGGTATTAGAGCTATAAAAGAAATGGGAGGCTTAATTATGGTTCAAAAACCCAATGATGCCAAATTCGATGGTATGCCAAATAGCGCTATTGCTACTGGTTTGGTTGATTATATTTTGCCAGTTTCTGATATTTCTTCTGAGTTAGATAACTTTATAAAACACCCAAAGCCTTTTAGTACGCTTGTAGAAGATGATAATTTTCTTTTTAATAAAGATTTTAATCAATTAATATCTTTAGTATTTAAGAAAACTAATATCGATTTTTCTGACTACAAGCTGCCTACTTTGGTAAGAAGAGTAGTTAGAAGAATGAGTGTGAATAAGGCAAAAACAATTAGAGATTATTTAAATTATACTTTAGGTAACGAAGATGAATTAGAAATTTTATATAAAGAATTTTTAATTGGAGTAACTCGTTTTTTTAGAGATAGAGAAGCTTTCGAAATTATTGAGAAACTAATAATCCCAGAATTATTTAAAAATAAAACTTCTTTTGATAAGCTAAAAATTTGGTCTGTAGGTTGTTCTTCTGGAGAAGAAGCCTATAGTTTGGCAATTCTCTTTAAAGAGTATATGCAAGAGAATAATTTAGAGTTAAATGTAAAAATATTTGCAACAGATTTAGATAAGCAAGTTATAAATAAAGCATATTTAGGTGCTTATACAGAAAGTATAGTAGCAGATGTTTCTAGGCGTCATTTACAAAAATATTTTGTTAAGAAAGGAGACTTGTATCATGTAGTACCAGAAATAAGAAACATGATTATTTTTTCGCAACATAATGTTGCACAAGATCCACCTTTTACAAAAATGGATTTAATAACCTGTAGAAATTTATTAATCTATTTGCAATCTAATTTACAGCAAAAAATATTGGGTAGTTTTCATTATGCTTTAAAACCGAATAAGTTTTTGTTTTTAGGACCAAGTGAGGCTATTGGTATTTTTTCATCATCATTAAAAGTGGTGTCTAGAAAATGGAGAATATATGAAAATACCTCTCCTACAAAAACAATGAATTTAGATTATTTTAATAATAATTTAAACAGTAATAATTATTCAGTTCAGGCCAAAAGCAATAGTAAATCTTATTTAGACAGAAAATTATCAGAAACTTTATCTCAAACTCTTTTAGAAGAAACTGGTGCAGCAAGTGCATATGTAGATAAAGATTTTGAATTGCTAAGTGCAGACGGAGAGTTTAATAAATATTTTAAGTTTCCAGAAAAAAAATTAAGGTCTTTTAATATTTTTAAAATATTACCACAACCCATTGCACTTGCTTTAAGTACAGCGTTAAGAAAAGCAGAAAAAGAGGCTAAAAAAGTAATTTATAAAGATATTAATGTTACTCTTAATGATGCTTTAGAGAACATTACGTTAATTGTAAAGCCCGTAAAAACATCACCAACAAGTATAGACAATGTTTTTTTGATAATATTTTTATCAGAAAAAAATGAAAATAAATTCAAAACAATAAGTAATAAAACAGCATCAGATAAAGTAAAAATAGTTCGAAGTACAGATACTGATAGATTGGTTTTATTAGAACAAGAATTACTAGATACCAAAGCTAATTTACAAGCTATGGTAGAAGAGATAGAAACCTCAAATGAAGAGTTGCAAGCAACCAACGAAGAGTTGTTGGCTTCTAATGAAGAATTACAGAGTACTAATGAAGAGTTGCAAAGTGTAAACGAAGAATTGCATACTGTAAATTCTGAATATCAAGAAAAATTAGAAGAAATTGCCAATGTAAATTCCGATTTAGAAAATCTGATTACCAGTACAGAAATAGGCACCATCTTTTTAGATGAAAAATTAAACATCAGAAGATTTACACCCACAGTTAAAAAATTCTTTAATATTATAGAGAATGATATTGGTAGGTCTATTTCTCATTTTAACCTAAGTTTTGGTAACATAAATCGCTATGATTTTATCAATAATTTAAATGATGTATTAACTTTAGGAAAAACATTTGAAAGAGAGATCATCTATAAAGATAAATGGTTTTTAAAGCGAACAAATCCTTTTTATAATGCATTAAATCAAATAAAAGGCGTAGTAGTTTCGTTTGTAGATATTACAAGGCAAAAGAATTTAGGGCAAGAGTTAGCAGCTAAAAATTACTTTCTTGAAAAGATAATTAATGTAACGCCTAATATTATTTACATTTTTAATACAGCAACCAAATCTAATGAGTTTGCCAATGTACAATTATCTACTTACTTAGGATATTCTGTAGAAGAAATTCAGGCTTTAGGAGACAATGTGTTTCCTACATTAATGCATCCAGATGATCTGACTAGTGTTATAGAGCATCAAAATAAACTAAAAAAATCAAAAGAAGGAGATATAATTGAATTTACATATCGATGTTTTGATAAAGAGGGTAATGTAAAATGGTTTTTATCTAGAGATACTGTTTTTGAAAGAGTTGAAAAACCTGAAGGAGTAAAAATAATTGGTGTAGCTGTAGATATTACAGACCTAAAAAAAATTCAAGAAACTTTAAAAATTGCAAATCAGAGTTTAGAAGATGAGGTTGATATAAGAACTAAAAAATTAAAATTTACCGAAGATAAATACCAAACACTTTACGATAATGCACCAGATATGTTTGTATCCGTAGATCCAAACAAAAAGATAATAGAATGTAACCAAACCTTGTTAAACAAAACTGGTTTTACCAGACAAGAAATTTTAGGCAAATCCATAATTGATATGTATCATGATGATTGTAAAAAGGATGCAATAGAAGCCTTTAAAATGTTTTCTAAAACAGGTAAAGTGGCAAATAAAGAATTAAAAATAATAAGCAAAGAGGGTGGTTATATTGATGTAAACTTAAGTGTATCTTCAGTAAAAGATGAAGATGGTAATATTTTGTTTAGTTCTTCTTCTTGGAGAGATATTACAGAATACAAAAATATAATGTCGGAATTAGAAGAGTTAACCTATGCAAGTACTCATGATATTAAAGCTCCAATAAACAATATTAGTTCTTTTTTAAGTCTTTTAAAAGAAGATAAATCGATAACAGATAAAAATTCATTAGAAGCAATAGATTGGATAGAAACCAACATTAATAATGCCAACAATACCTTAAAAAACTTAATTTCTGTTGCCAAAGCAAGAACCATAGTTTTAGATAATTTAGAAAGTATAAGTATAGAAAATACTTTTAAAGAAGTGTTAAGTTTGGCCCAAGGTTTAATAGAAAACACAGATGCAAAAATAATCTATGATTTTTCTGAGTGTAAAA
This sequence comes from Polaribacter sp. M10, assembly GCF_054968445.1. NCBI lineage: Bacteria > Pseudomonadati > Bacteroidota > Flavobacteriia > Flavobacteriales > Flavobacteriaceae > Polaribacter > Polaribacter sp. M10. The sequence goes on along the minus strand of NZ_JBSSBG010000018.1, from coordinate 29,753 downwards.
CCATAAAGTTCTCTAATGTACATTTAAAAAGCATGCTACAAAATTTGCTTAATAATGCTATTAAATACAAATCTGATGATAGAGAATTAAAGGTTGAAGTTAAATCGTATAAAAAACAAGGTTTTGATTGTATTTCTGTAAAAGACAATGGTATAGGTATTAATTTAAAAGAACATAAAGAGTTGGTTTTTGGGTTATTTAAACGTGCTACAGACAATAAAGAAGGTAGTGGTTTAGCCCTTTATCTAATTAGAAAAATTTTAGATAAAACTGGTGGTAGAATTGAAGTAAAAAGTAAGTTAGGCGTAGGAAGTACATTTACGTTATATTTTAAAAAATAGGTTCATTTTGTATAAATTTAATAATATTTTACTGATAGATGACGATCCGTCTACAAGTAGATTTCATCAAATAATTATAGATCGATTAGAAATTACACAAAAAATATCTTTTGCTAAAAATGGAAAAGATGCGTTAGATTATTTATTATCTACAGGTGATGACAAAAGTAATTCTGATGAATTTGTTCAGCCAGAAATTATCATTATCGATTTAAATATGCCAGTTATGAATGGTTTTCGATTTATAGAACTTTACACAGAAACAGAAAATTTTAAACAATACAATCCCAAAATTATTGTTTTATCTACTTCTTTAATTCCTGAAGAAAAAGAAAAAATTGAAGAAAATAGAAATATATACAAGTTTTTAAACAAACCTTTAACCAAAGATTCAATTTCTAATTTGTTAAATGAAGTAGTGCTAAATGTAAATATTTAGGTAGATTTAGGAAGCGTAAAAAAGACAGTAGTACCTTGGTTTAAGGTAGCGTTTATCCATATTTTTCCTCCATACAATTCAATAATTTTTTTGCAATAAGCCAAGCCTATACCAACACCTTCGTAAGTTTCATCACGATTAATGGTATAAAAAATATCGAAAATTTTTTCGAAGTGAACATCCTCAATTCCAATTCCGTTATCAGAAATACTGTACAAATAATCGTGGTTTTGTATAACAGAGTTTATTTTAATAACAGGGGCTTCGTTTTCTTTTTTAAAATTTAAAGCATTCTCTATTAAATGTAAAAAAAGCAGATGAATATCGTTTTTATAACTATAAAATTGATGTTTTTCTATGTTGATATGAAGGGTTGAATTCGTTTCTTGTAATTTTTCTAAAAGAACTTCTTTAACCGATTTTAAAACACGGTTTATGTCTATTAATTCATCTTTTTTATGGGTGCCAATAACTGCATAATCTAAAAGCGATGTTATAAATTTTTTCATCTTATAAGATGATTTTTTAATAACAGTTAAGCATAAATTACCCATATCATCTAGGTTTTTTCTGCTATCTTCTAGAATGCTTAAGTACGAAATGATGTTGTTTACAGGTTGTTGTAAATCATGAGACGCCAAATAAGAGAATTGTTGCAGTTCTTTATTTTGCTGCTTTAAAGCAACATTTTCTTCAGATAACTTTTTATTGGCTAACTGTAACTCTTCAATCTCTTTTTGGTGATTTTTTTTCAATGTATAATTTTAATCGCTGTCTTTTAAAACTTCTTTTTCTGCTTTATCCCAAGATTTTTTTGCTCTAATTTTTTTGTAAAGTCTAATGCCTAACATCAATAGAACTCCAAAAAGAATAATGCCAACTACTCCCCAAATCCAATTTATTGCACTTTTTAAAGTTACTAAAAAAACAATTGCAAAAAGAATAATGGTGGCAACTTCGTTCCAGATTCTTAATTGTAAGGCAGAATATTTAATAATGTTGTTTTGTAATTGTTTGTAAATTCTTTGGCAAGAATAATGGTAAAAGTATAAGGCCAAAACAAAGGCTAGTTTTAGGTGCATCCAAGGTTCTGATAAATAATAAGGACTTTGATAAAGCATCCAAAAAGCAAAAAAACTGGCTAAAATTGCAGATGGCCAAGTAATGATATACCACAAACGTTTGCTCATTAATTTATACTGTGTTTGTAAAATTTCTTTAGCCGGATCTAATTTTTTTTCTGCTTCTATATGATAAATAAACAAACGAATAATGTAAAATAACCCAGCAAACCAGGTAACTACAAATATAATGTGCAACGCTTTTACGTAAAGAAAATCCATAGTTATGTATTTAATTTTAATAGTTTTCTATTGGTTGGCAAACAAGTTTAGCCCTGATTGCAGCGACATCCTTTTTTCTGTCAGTTCGAGTGAATTTGCTTTTTCTGCAAATTTGTATCGAGAACAGAAGAAAAAAGATATAGCGAAAAGCAGGAAATAGCTACTAATAATTTTAGTTATTTTCCCAATTGTTAATCCACTTTACCATAACATCTACCCAGTCATCATTATCGTTCATACAAGGTATGTGTTTGTAATCAGTTCCACCAGCTTCTAAAAATTCTTCTTTACCTTCCATTGCAATTTCTTCTAGTGTTTCTAAACAATCTGCTACAAAAGCGGGTGTAATTACAGCTAGTTTTTTCTTGCCTTCTTTTGGAAATTTTTCCAACTCAAAATCCGTATATGGTTTTAACCAAGGATCTTTTAACAAACGAGACTGAAAAGAATTGCTCCAAGTACCTTCTTTTAAATTTAATGTTTTTGCAATTTCTTTTGTGGTTTCAAAACATTGATGTCTGTAACAGGTGTAATGAGCCACAGAATTACGCTCACAACAAGAGCCATCTATTTTACAATGCGAATTGGTTGGGTCTGATTTTTTAATATGGCGTTCTGGAATTCCATGATAAGAAAACAGAATATGGTCATAATCAAAGCCTTTTAAATGATTGGCAATATTATTGCTCATGGCTTTAATATAATCTGGCTCATTATAAAAAGGTGGCAACGTATCCAGTTTTATTTCTGGATATTTTTCTGCTAAAATTTCTTCTGCTTTTGTAACCACAGTTTCGTAAGAAGACATTGCGTAATGAGGATATAAAGGCGCTAAGAATATTTCTGTAACTCCTTGGTCTACCAAATTTTTAATTCCTTTTTCCATGGTCATTGAGCCATAACGCATGGCTAATTCAACAGGAATTTCTATTTTTTGCTTTAGTTTTTTTGTAAATCTTTCAGAGATTACCACTAAAGGTGAACCTTCATCCCACCAGATTTTTTTATAAGCTGCAGCAGATTTTTTAGGTCGGGTTTTTAAAATGATTCCGTTAATTAATAAATAACGTTTCCAATAGGGAATATCAATAACGCGTTCGTCCATTAAAAATTCGCCTAAATATTTTTTTACATCTTTTGTTTCTGTAGAATCTGGTGATCCTAAATTGTTTAATAAAACTCCTTTCATTTTATGCTGAATTTGTTTTCAGTAATTTTCTTTCTTTTCTGCAAAAGCAGTAAATTTATTATTAATTCTTTTTTTAATTATAAGAACCTAATTATCATTTAAATGGTATCTATATTTATAGCCAATAACATTTTTATGTAATTTGTCTAAATCTTTTTTAAAACCTGTTACGTACAAATACTTAAATACTCTTCTATTATAATTTAAATAGCATTCAAATTTATTTATATCATTGATGTCTATCTTGATATATTTTATATTTAATTTGTTTTGAAGTTTTAAATCTTTTTTTGATAAAATTAAAGAATCTAACCAATTATGAATAAAAAGTTTAAACTCTTTTTTTTCTTTAAACTCTTTATGAACTATCGATTTATTTACTTCACATTTTTCAGCCAAAGAAATAGATTTTGGTTTATCACGTTTAGTCCATTCATATTTATAAATGAATTCTTTAAATTTTAGACTTCCATAATAAAAAGAAAGTTTATAATTTTCTTTTTTTGATGAAGTTATAATCTCAAACTTTCCATCTTCTTTAATTTTAATGTATTCATCAGAGTTTTCGATTTTAACTAATAGATTACTAAAAGTCCAATAAAAATCTCGAGAGAAAAATAATTTACCTTTTATAGAAATAGTTTCTTTACTGAATAAATTCAGAGAAAAAATTAAACATATAAAAGGAATCATTTTTTTCATTTTCTTATCTTAATTCAATTTAAATTGATTAGTTACTTCATACAATGTAATTGCTAAACTATGTATTACATTCATACTCGAGTTTCTACCATACATTGGTATTGCAATTGTTGCATCAACTAAATTAATATTTTCGATTCCATTTCTTTCACTACCCAAAAGTAATACGATTTTTTCGTGATTTTTAAAATCAAAATCTTGAATATTAATACTTTTATCAGTAATTTCTATACCAATAATGGTGTTGCCTTCTTGTTTTAAGTGCTGAATAGTAGTTTCAAAATTGTTGTAATATTCAAAGTCTATTTCTTTAATGGTATTTCTAGCAGTATTAATTACTTTTCTATTTTCTATGGATGGTGAGTTTTCATGAAAAAAGATTTTTTCTACACCAAAACTTTCAGAAACACGAAAACACATTCCTATATTTTCTGGTGTTCTAATAGCATCACAAACAATAGTTATCGGAAACTTTTGTTGTTTGTTTTTTACATCATTATGTGTTAACTGCTTCACCTTTTTTAATTTTGCTTACTGCTTACTGCTTACTGCTTACTGCTTACTGCTTACTGCTTACTGCTTACTGCTTACTGCTTCAAACTCATTACATACTTTTTTGGCGTAGTTCCAAATTTTTTCTTAAAAGCTGCAATAAAATGACTTGCAGTACTGTAACCTACTTGTATGCCAACTTCGTTTACATTGTATTGGTTGCTTTCTAGTAATCGTCTAGAATGTTCCATTTTATAGTCTAATAAAAAACTGTAAACAGTATCACCATAAATTTGCTTAAAACCTTCTTTTAGTTTTTTAATATTCAAACCAATTTCATTCGCCAATTCTTGCAAACTTGGTGGCTCTGCCATTCTAGAAATAATTATTTCTTTGGCTTTACGAATCTTTATTACATTTTCTTCATCCACCAAAAAAGGACAAAATTCACCTTCTACATTTTCATCTTTTTGAAAGTGTAAACTCAACAATTCGTAAACTTTTCCTTTTACATACAAATCTCGAATTGAGCTATTGATGTTTGCGTTAATTATTTGATGTAAAACAATAGAAACTGTCGGTTTTATTTCTGCATCATCATAATATTTACGATGACTATTTTCATCACTTAAAAAAGGAATATAACCAGATTCTTTAGAAAATAAAGAGTGGAATTTTTCAATAGAAATTAGCAAAGAGATTAAGGTTGTTTTTGGCTGTATTTCTAAATTGATGGGTAGCGTTCTTTGAGGATTATAGAGTAATATAGATCTGTTGTCTAAAACATCGAAAGAATAAGAACTATTATTGAACAAGAATTTAGATTTACCTCGTAAACAAAAATGTATTTGTATAAAGGTACTGTCTATGGCTCTTTCAAAATTTACGATGTCTTTGCTTTCGTTCTGAAAATGAAGTATATAAAATCCTTTTTCAAGATTTATTTCATCTAAAGTACTTTCTCCGACATTTTTAAACATAAAAAAATTATTTAATTGGATTGTTTTTATTTAGAACGGTTCTATATAAACTTTACCAAAATCCTTTAATAGCACAAAAATAAGGCTTTTTAGAAGTTTTTTAATCAAAAAAAAACTAAAATACATTTAACGTTATTAAAAATACTTTAAGCGACATTTTTTTATGTATGAAGTTTTTATTTTTGTGCAACTTTTACAATTATGCAAGAGATCAGGCAAGAGCACTTTTACAATATTGGAGTTAGTTACAAAAAAGCTGATGCCAAAACACGTGGTAAATTTTCTTTATCTAAAGAAAATCAAATAGAACTATTAAAACAAGCCAAAGAAAAAGGTTTTAATGGTGTGTTTGTATTATCTACATGTAACAGAACAGAAATTTCTGGTTTTGCAGAACATCCTTATCAATTAATACAACTGTTGTGTTCTTTTTCTGAAGGTACTGTAGAAGAATTTGCTAACATTTCTAACGTCTATAAAAATCAAGAGGCTATTCATCAATTGTTTAGAATTGGTACAGGTTTAGAAAGTCAGATTTTAGGAGATTACGAAATTGTTGGGCAATTAAGACAGTCTTTTAAAATGGCAAAATCGTTAAAAACAACAAATGCTTACTTAGAAAGATTGTTAAATAGCGTTTTACAAGCCAGCAAAAAAGTTAAAAACGAAACAAAATTAAGCTCTGGTACAACTTCGGTTTCTTATGCTGCTGTGCAATATATTATTAAAAATTTATCCGATTATAATTCTAAAAATATTTTAGTTTTTGGTTTGGGTAAAATGGGGAAACATACTTGTAAAAACCTAGCAGAATACACGCAGAATAAGTCTGTTTGTTTAATAAATAGAACAGAAGAAAAGGCTGCTGAATTTGTAAAAGACCATACAGTTATTAGAAAATCAGTAATCGAAAATTTAACAGAAGAAATTAATAATGCAGATGTTTTAATTGTTTCTACAGGTGCAGACAAGCCAACCATTACTAAAGATCATATTGCTGCAAATAAAGAGTTATTGATTTTAGATTTGTCTATGCCAGAAAATGTGGCAAAAGAAGTAAAAGATTTAAAAGGAGTTTCTTTAATTAATGTAGATGAGCTTTCTAAAATTACTGATGAAACTTTAGCTGTTCGTCAACAAGAAGTACCATTAGCAGAAGCCATTATAGAAACGCATAAAGCAGAATTTAACGATTGGTTAAATCACAGAAGATTTACACCAGCAATTGCTGCATTAAAGCAATCTTTAGAAAATATTAAAAACGACGAAATTAACTTTCAAAAGAAAAAAATTACTGATTTTGATGAAAATCAAGCAGAAATCTTAACTTCACGTTTTATCCAAAAAATAACAACACAATTTGTGAAACATTTAAAAGATGAAGAAACATCGGTTTCACAAAGCCTTCAAGTAATACATAAGGTTTTTCAATCTTAATTAAAAAAACTAAATGCAAAAAACCATAAGAATAGGAACTCGCGATAGCCAATTAGCGCTTTGGCAAGCTAATAAAGTACGCAAAGAATTAACGGAATTGGGTTACGAATCTGAGATTGTTCCTATAAAATCTACTGGCGATATTGTTTTAGATAAACCTTTGTACGAGTTAGGTATTACAGGTATTTTTACCAAAAACTTAGACATTGCCATGTTAAATGGCGATATTGATATTGCTGTACATTCTTTAAAAGATGTACCAACTTCTTTACCAGAAGGTATTGTACAAGCTGCAGTTTTAAAACGTGCTAATTATAGCGATATTTTAGTTTTAAAAGATACAGAAGAGTTTTTTGGTCAGCCAAATGGAGTAATTGCTACTGGTAGTTTGCGTAGAAAAGCCATGTGGTTAAATCGTTATCCAACCCATAAAGTTGTAGATTTAAGAGGTAATGTAAATACACGTTTGCAAAAATTAGAAGATAATAATTGGAATGGAGCTGTTTTTGCAGCTGCAGGATTAGAAAGAATAGGGATAAGACCTGCAGGTGCAATTAACCTTTCTTGGATGATTCCTGCTCCTGCTCAAGGTGTTATCATGATTGCTGCTTTAGAAAAAGATGATTTTGTAAAAGATGCTTGCGAACAATTAAACCATTATGAAACGCAAGTTTGTGTAGGTATAGAAAGAGAGTTTTTAAAATTGTTAGAAGGTGGTTGTACAGCGCCAATTGGTGCTTTGGCTTATGTTGATGAAAAAACTGAAGAAATCAATTTTAAAGGCGTTTTGTTAAAAAGAGATGGTTCTAAGAAAATTACCGTAAACAAAACTGCAAAAATGGGACGTCATCGTTATTTGGCAAAAGATTGTGCAGATTATGTAATTAACAGAGGTGGTAAAGAGTTAATGTTAGAAGATGAAGAAGTTTCTGTAGTTAGAAACAAAGTGTATTCTACCAAAAAATTATCAGAAGCACAAAAGAAAACCTTACCACACACTATTGGTATAGACGATAGCGATTTTATTAAAATTCGATTCAATAGAATTCCACCAAAGGTGATGAAAAATGAAATTGAAAATGTAATTATTACGAGTCAGAATGGAGTAGAAGCAATCTTAAATTCGTTTACCAAAAACGAACTTAAATTTAAAGATATTTATTGCGTAGGTAGAAGAACAAAAAAACTGATAGAAAATAGAATTGGTAAAGTAACTTATGTGGCTAAAAATGCGAAAAAGTTAGCAGAATATTTATCAAAAGAATTAGAAAATAAAGAAGTAACTTATTTTTGTAGCGATTTACGTTTAGACATATTACCAGCATTTTTAAAAACGCACGATATTGTTGTAAACGAAGTAGAGGCTTACAAAACCATGTATAGTCCAGAAAAAATAGCAGAAGATGTTTCTGGTGTTTTGTTTTATAGTCCTTCAGGAATTGAGAGTTATTTAAAAGAAAATTCTACAGATAAAGTTGCCTTTTGTATTGGTGAAACCACAGCAAAAGAAGCCAGAAAATATTTCGAAAATGTACAAGTTGCCAATTTACCAAGCGTAGATTCAGTGCTAGATTTAGTGCAAAATCATTATTCAATTTCATCTTAACCTTCAAATTAAGGAATTGTTTGAGAAAAAAATAAAACAAAGTATGTGCTACTTTGTGAAATAAAAAAAATATTAACCGCACAAATTCCATTGTGCTCCCCTTTGGGGAAACAGGGGCTTTTTATGTTTAGAACAAGAAGATTACGAAAATCAGAAGGAATCAGAAGATTGGTTAGAGAAACTAAATTGTCTGTAGATGATTTTATCTATCCATTATTTATAGAAGAAGGAGAAAATATAGAAACTGAAATCGTTTCTATGCCTGGAATTAAACGTTTTTCTTTGGATAAAATTTCTAAGGAATTAGATGAGGTTGTTTCTTTAAATATTCCTGCAGTATTATTATTTGGTATTCCATCAGAAAAAGATGATGAAGGTACAGAAACTTGGAACGACAATGGAATTATGCAACAAGCCATTCGTTTTATCAAGAAAAATTACCCAAGTTTATATGTAATTACTGATGTTTGTTTTTGCGAATATACTTCTCATGGGCATTGTGGAATTATTCATGATAATGATGTTGATAATGATGCTACTTTAGTAAATATTGCCAAACAAGTTATTTCTCACGCCAAAGCAGGCGTAGATATGGTTGCACCTTCAGGAATGATGGATGGAACAATAGATATGATTCGTCAATCTTTAGACAATACAGGATATCCAAACTTACCAATTATGGCATATTCTGTAAAATATGCATCAGCATTTTATGGTCCTTTTAGAGATGCTGCAGATTCTGCACCCACTTTTGGTGATAGAAGAACCTATCAAATGGATCCATCAAATAGAGATGAAGGAATGCGTGAAGCAACTTTTGATGATCAAGAAGGCGCAGATATTTTAATGGTAAAACCAGCTTTGTCTTATTTGGATATCATAAGAGATTTAAAAAATAATTTTGATAGACCAATTGCTTGCTACAATGTAAGTGGAGAATATGCAATGGTAAAAGCAGCTGCAGAAAAAGGTTGGATTGACGGAGAAAGAGTTATGATGGAAAGTTTACTCTCAATGAAAAGAGCAGGCGCAGATATTATTATTACTTATTTTGCTAAAGAAGCAGCAAAGTTGCTGTTAAAGGGTTAAACTGTTTAATTGTGTAACTGTACAATTACACAATTCAACAAATAAACAATTACACATTATGTTCAAAAAATCAGAAAAACTATATCAAAAAGGATTAAAAAATCTTGTAGGAGCAGTTAATTCTCCTGTAAGAGCATTTTCTTCAGTTGGTGGAAATCCGTTGTTCATCAAAAAAGCAAAAGGAAGTAAAATTTACGATGTTGATGATAATGAATATGTAGATTTAGTTTTGTCTTACGGACCAATGATTTTAGGTCATAGGCATAAAAAAGTAGAAAAAGCAGCGAAAAAAGCACTAAAAAATGGCTATTCTTTTGGCGCATCAACAGAAAACGAAATTAAATTAGCAAAAATCGTTTGCGATGCTTTTCCTGAAATGGATAAAGTTCGTTTTGTAAATTCTGGAACTGAAGCTGTTTTAAGCGGAATTCGTTTGGCAAGAGCATATACAGGCAAAGATAAAATTATTAAATTTTCTGGTTGTTATCATGGGCATCAAGATGCATTATTAGTGGCTGCAGGTTCTGGTTTAGCAACGTTAAGTTTACCAGGATCTAAAGGTGTACCTGAAGGAGCCGTTAAAAATACATTAATTGCAGAATACAATAATTTAGAAAGTGTACAAGCTCATTTTGACAAATACGATGATATTGCTGGTGTAATTATAGAACCAATTGGAGGAAATATGGGAGTTGTAATCCCGCAAAACAATTTCCTAAAAGAGTTAAAAGAATTGGCGCATAAAAACGGTGCTGTTTTAATTGCTGATGAAGTAATGACGGGTTTCAGATCTACTTTTGGTGGCGCCCAAGAAAAATTAGGAGTAGTTGCAGATATTACATGCTTAGGTAAAGTAATTGGAGGTGGTTTTCCTGTAGGAGCTTACGGAGCAAGAAACGAAATTATGGAAAATGTAGCTCCTTTAGGTGGCATGTATCAAGCAGGAACTTTGTCTGGAAATCCAATTGCAATGGCTGGTGGAATATCAACTTTAACAGAATTGAAAAAACAAAACCCGTATGAAAAGTTCGAAGAAATTGGAGCGATTATAGAAGTGATTTTATTAGAGTCAGCTAAAAAATACAATGTAGATTTAACTGTAAATCGCTTTGGTTCTATGTTAAATCCGTTTTTCACAAAAACAAAAGTGACTAATTTTGAAGAAGCTCAAACTTCAGATACAGAAAAATTTGCAGTCTTCTTTTGGGAAATGATTAAAAATGGAGTCTTTTTACCTCCAAGTCAGTTTGAAGCTTGGTTCTTATCATCAGCTTTAACAGAAAAGGATATTAAAATTATTGCAAAAGCAGTTGATAAAGCTATGGAATTAGTTTCAAAGATTTAAACTAACAAACCGCAAAGACTCAGAGTTCGCAAAGAATATGACTGAAAATGAAATTTCAAGAATAATTGTAGATTGTGCATATAAAGTTCACAAAGGTTTAGGTGCTGGTTTGTTAGAAAGCGCTTATGAAGAATGTTTATATTACGAAATAAAGAAAGCTGGACTAAAAGTTGAAAAGCAAAAAGTTTTACCAGTAATTTATTATGAAGTTGAGTTGGAAGCAGGCTATAGGATCGATTTATTAGTTGAGAACAAAGTAATAATAGAATTAAAAGCTGTTGAAAAGTTGAATAATGTACATTTAGCGCAAACATTAACTTATTTAAAACTTTCAGGATGTAGATTAGGTTTACTTATCAATTTTAATGTCGCGCTAATAAAAAACGGAATAAAAAGAGTAGTAAATAATTTATAAACCCTTTTGCGCTCTTATGCGTCTTTGCGGTTGAATACAAAAAGCGGTTAATAAAATAGTATGATTAAAAACGATTTATTTTTAAGAGCATTAAAAGGAGAAACTGTAGAAAGACCTCCAGTCTGGATGATGCGTCAAGCAGGTAGATATTTACCTGAGTTTATGGAAATCAAACACAAATACGATTTCTTTACACGTTGTCAAACTCCAGAATTAGCTTCAGAAATTACAGTGCAACCTATCAGAAGATATGGTATGGATGCTGCCATTTTGTTTTCAGATATTTTGGTAATTCCACAAGCCATGAATATTGAAGTGGAAATGAAACCAAATTTCGGACCTTATTTACCAAATCCAATCCGTAATCAAAAAGATTTAGATTCAGTAATTATTCCAGATATTCAAGACGCTTTAGGTTATGTAATGGATGCTATTAAAGCCACCAAAGAAAAACTAAATGATGAAATTCCGTTAATTGGTTTTGCAGGCTCACCTTGGACCATCCTTTGCTATTGTGTACAAGGTCAAGGTTCTAAAAATTTCGATATAGCCAAAGAATTGTGTTTTACAAATCCTGTTGTAGCACATTCTTTATTGCAAAAAATAACAGACACTACAATTGCCTATTTAAAAGCAAAAGTTGAAGCTGGTGTTAACGCTGTACAAGTTTTTGATTCTTGGGGAGGCATGTTATCACCTGTAGATTATCAAGAATTTTCTTGGCAATACATTCAGCAAATTATTGATGCATTAAAAGACCATGCTCCAGTAATTGCTTTCGGTAAAGGGTGTTGGTTTGCACTTGGAGAAATGTCAAAATCAGGCGCTTCTGCTTTGGGTGTAGATTGGACGTGTTCACCAAGAAATGCACGTTATTTGTCTGGTGGTCAGATTACTTTACAAGGTAATTTCGATCCATCAAGATTGTTATCTCCGCCAAAAGAAATCAAAAAAATAGTTACTCAAATGATTAACGATTTTGGAAAAGACAGATATATTGTAAATTTAGGACACGGAATTTTACCAAACATTCCTTTAGAAAATGCAAAAGCATTTGTAGATGCAGTAAAAGAATACAAAGCGTCATAAAATAAGAAGTTGGGCGTTACTTTGTTTTGAAAAAAAACAAAGTCGCGCTTTCCATTATATCTTTTTTATGCTGAATTTATTTCAGCATCTTTCCTTATAAAATCGGAATGAATCATTAAATAAAACATTGAATCTAGATTAGCATAAAAAAGGATGTCATTTCAATCGCTAACGCACTTTTTGCTAACTTTTAGAGTTATTAAATACGTAAAAGCTTTTCAAAAATTATTATTACAGAAATGTCTAAATGGAAAATCATAAAAAGCCTAAATTTCAAACAAGTATTTGTGCTTTTTAAGTGGTTTTTAAAACATCCTATTTTTATGTATGCTACTTTTAGAGCAACTGTAAAAACGTTAAGAATTGCTCAAAAGCGATTTCCAAATATTCATAATTTTGATAATAAAGCAAACGCTTTTCGTCACGCACTCTGGAATATTTTAATAGCTAAACAATGTTTAACGTTTAGTTCAGATATAGATCAAGTTTTAGCTTGGACAAAACAAATTACAGATTGGCACGAAGAATTTTCACCGAATAAATTGCTAGCTCAAAAGATGGATTTAAAAAATAATCAAATGGGTAGAAAATGGTTTGTAATCTTGAAAAATGAATCAATAATACAAATTGAACAATATTTAATAGAAAAATTAAATAGTGCTGTAAAAATTAATGCAGATACTACTCTAGATAAAATTGATAATTTGGTATTTTTGGAAGATTAAATGATGTACTATGTTAAAGAATATAATTTTAGGAATTAAAGAATATTCAGGAGCTCTCGAATTAATTTCAAAGTTAAAACTTTGGAAATACTTTATAATACCTGTGCTAATTAGTATTGTTACTGCAGTTTTAATTGGTGTAGAAGCCTATGCTTTGTCTGATAATGTAGGTGGTTTTATTGCAAAAATCTGGATTTGGGATTGGGGTAAAGAAACTTTTTCTAGCATCAGTAATTTTATAGGAGGTATAATTGTATTAATTATTGGACTTATACTTTACAAACATATTGTAATGGCACTTTCGGCTCCTTTTATGAGTCCTGTTTCAGAAAAAATAGAAAAACATTTTTATGGAGATATCAAACATTTGCATCGTAAAACATCAAACACAGAACAGTTAATTAGAGGTTTACGTATAAATATTAGAAACTTAGCAAAAGAACTATTAATCTCATTACCTATTTTATTGTTGAAATTTATTCCGATAGTAAATATTTTTTCAACCATTTTACTGTTTTTAGTGCAAGCCTATTATGCAGGTTTTGGTAATATGGATTATACTTTAGAACGTCATTTAAATTATAAAGAAAGTGTAGACTTTGTAGGTAGAAATAAAGGTTTTGCCATTGGTAATGGAATTGTATTTATGCTTTTCTTGTTAATTCCTATCATCGGAATTATTGTTGTTTTGCCATTATCAGTAACAGCAGCATCAACCAAAACGTTAAAATTAATACATAATAAGCACGAGCTGGTTTATGAAAAATAATTATTTAGCAAGCCATTCAAATTTCTTGCTAGATCTGAATATTTCTTGCAAGGTTTCCAAAACTTCCTGCAAGGTTTCCAAAACCTTGTAGGTATATAATCTCTTAGAAATTTTCTAAGAACACCTTTAAAGATTCAAAAACATCCTGCAAGGTTTTCAAAACCTTGTAGGTATAAATAAAAAATAAATATATTTTGAACTTAGAAAAATTAGAAAAAGATAAATTTTATCATATTTATAATAGAGGTATAAATGGTACTAATATTTTTATGGATGATGAAAATATGAGATACTTCCTGCATTTGGTAAAAAAGTATTTTATTTCTAAGATTTCGATTTTTTCATATTGTTTGTTAAACAATCACTTTCATTTTTTGGTTAGAATTGATTGTGATGAAAATACAGCAACTAAAACTTTGTCTAATTTATTTAATGCTTATGCTAAGGCATTTAATAAACAACAAAATAGATCAGGGAGTTTATTTGAAAAGCATTTTAGAAGAAAACAGATTACATCAGAAGAATATTTAAAAAATACCATCTTATATATTCATAAAAACCCTGAGAATCATAAAATTGTTTCTGATTTTGAAGAATATGAATATTCTTCATATAATTCGATTGTTAATAATCAACCGAATATAGTATCAATTAAAGAAATTATTTCTTTGTTTGATGATTTAGAAAACTTCGTCTTTAGTCATAAAAAAGATTTAGAGAAAGAAGAACTTAAAAATTTTGAAAACTTCACAAATTTGGAAAAACAGAATAATACCTACAAGGTTTCTAAAACCTTGCAGGAAGAGAAAGTTAGTTACAAAAACAAATTTTACAAATACATAGAAAACCTACAAAATACCATAACTGCTACATTAGAAAAAGTTGATGGTGTTGCTAAATTTCAAGAAGATATCTGGAAAAGAAAAGAAGGTGGTGGAGGTAGAACTAGAGTAATTGAAAATGGTGCAGTTTTCGAAAAAGGAGGTGTAAATATTTCTGCAGTTCATGGAGAATTGCCAGAAGTTTTAAGAAATCAATTTAAAGTAAAAGAAGGTAATTTTTTTGCTTGTGGTTTAAGTTTGGTTTTGCATCCTAAAAATCCTTTTGTACCTACTGTTCATGCAAATTGGCGTTATTTTGAAATGTATGATGAAGCAGGAAATATTGTGACACAATGGTTTGGTGGTGGACAAGATTTAACACCTTATTATTTGTTTGATGAAGATGCCATTCATTTTCATACGGTTTGTAAATCCGCTTGCGATAAACATCATCCAGAATTTTATCCGAAGTTTAAAAAAACTTGTGACGATTATTTTTGGAATGCGCATAGAAATGAAGCTCGTGGAATTGGGGGTTTATTTTTCGATTATTTAAAAGAAACAGACGAATTTTCTATTGAAGATCGTTACCAATTTGTTACTGAGGTTGGTAATAGTTTTTTAGAAAGTTATGTGCCAATTGTTGATAGAAGAAAAGAAATAGAATACAAGCAAGAACATAAAGATTGGCAAGAAGTTCGTAGAGGTAGATATGTGGAATTCAACTTGGTACATGATAGAGGGACTTTATTTGGTTTAAAAACCAATGGAAGAATAGAAAGTATTCTAATGAGTTTACCACCTGTTGTACAATGGAAATACAATCATCAACCAAAAGAAAACTCAGAAGAAGCAAAACTGTTACAAGTTTTAAAAAAACCGAAAGCTTGGGTGTAATCTTTTGAATAATTATTAGTGTTTCGCTCTTTTTAAAATAGTTATTTAAAGAATTGTGAATATTATTTTTATTCTGTTAAGAATAATTAAAAATAAAAATCTTTTGACATAAAATTATAGCTTGCAAAAAATACAAATAAAATCATCACTTTTTTGTACTTTTGCAATCTCTAAAACTACATAGAAATGGCAAGATTCGAATTAAAATTACCAAAAATGGGAGAAAGTGTTGCAGAAGCAACCATAACTTCTTGGCTAAAAGAAGTTGGAGATCCTGTTGAACAAGATGATGCTGTTGTTGAAATTGCTACAGATAAAGTAGATTCTGAAGTTCCTTCTGAAGTAGAAGGTACTTTAATAGAAATTTTATACGAAAAAGATACAGTGGTTGCTGTTGGAGAAACAATTGCAATTATAGAAACGGATAAAGCAAGCGTACCCAATACTACTGAACCTGAGGTTGCTAAAGAACAAGTTGCACCAAAAGTTGTAGAGGTAGAAAAAACTATTGAAAAAGCGATAGAAACTGTAGCAACACCTATTGCAAAAACTTCTGATTCTGGTAAATTTTATTCGCCTTTGGTTAGAAATATTGCGCAAACAGAAGGTATTTCTATGGATGAATTAGAAACCATTGTAGGAACAGGTCAAGAGGGTAGAGTTACCAAAGGTGATATTTTATCATACATCGAAAATAAAGGTACTGCAGTTACAAAACCAGCACCTGAAGTTATTGAAGAGCCAGTTAAAGCTCCTGTTCAGAAGAAAGAAGTTAAAGTTGTAGAAACACCAAAAAAAGAAACAAAAGTTAAAAAAACGACACCAGTTTCTGTAAATGGTGGTGATGAAATTATTGAAATGAGTAGAATGGGTAAACTGATTGCCAAACATATGGTAGATTCAGTGCAAACTTCGGCTCACGTACAATCTTTTATCGAAATTGATGTAACCAATCTTGTAAAATGGAGAAATAAAATTAAAGAGGAATTCTTTAAAAGAGAAGGAGAAAAGTTAACGTTTACACCAATTTTAATGCAAGCAATTGCATCAACAATAAAAAAATATCCATTAATAAATATTGCTGTTGATGGTGATAAAATCATTAAAAAGAAAAACATCAATTTAGGAATGGCTGCAGCTTTGCCTGATGGAAATTTAATTGTGCCTGTAATTAAAAATGCAGATCAGTTGAATTTAGTGGGTATGACTTCTGCTGTAAATGATTTGGCAAACAGAGCAAGAAATAATGCGTTAAAACCGGATGAAGTTCAAGATGGTACTTACACAGTTACAAATGTAGGTAGTTTTGGTTCTGTAATGGGCACACCAATTATCAATCAGCCTCAAGTAGCAATTTTAGCACTAGGAGCAATTCGTAAAGTACCAGCAGTTATTGAAACTTCAGAAGGTGATTATGTTGGTATTCGACAAAAAATGTTTGTATCACATTCTTACGATCACAGAGTTGTAAATGGTGCTTTAGGAGGCATGTTTATTAAAACATTAAAAGAAACTCTTGAAGCTTGGGATGTAAATAAAGAATTTTAAATAAAGATATTTCATATAAAAAGCGCTTAGTAACTAAGCGCTTTTTTTTATTCCTTTCAAAAGTTACATCAATTAAACCGTTTCTGGTTCCCAAGAAAATTTTTGAAAAGGAGCATCTACAGGTGTATTTGCAATGTGGTTTGTGTAATTACTAATTACTTTTTGCGATAAACCTAAAATAATTTCCAATACTTGTTTTTCTCCATATCCAGCACTGTAAAATGTATTTAAATCTTCTTGATTTACATGTCCTCTATTACCAACAACTTTTAAAGTAAAATTGTGTAATGCTTGTAATTTTTCTGATGGCAATGCAGTTCTATTTCTTAAAGCTTCTGTAATTTCTTGGTCTACTTGCATCATATTTGCAATAGCAGTATGAGCAGGTACACAATAATGGCATTTGTGTTCTATATTAATAGTTTGCAAACCACAGTTAATTCTTCTTTGTTAAAAGAGGTATTGCTAAACAATTTATGAATGGTTTGGTAAGCTTCTAAGATTTCTGGTGATGCTGCTAAAACACCATGCAAACCAGGAATCATTCCATTACAATTGGTTAGATATAAAGAAATATAAATATCCTTTTAGCGTAATCTTAACAAAACTGTGTGCTTTTTACTGCGGATGTACTTCTGATATAAATTTAATCTGATGAAACTACAGCTAGCAAAAAATTATTTTTTAGCATACAACCACCAATTCATATCTCTTGTTAGTTTGTAACCTAGTTTTTCATAAATGCCGATTGCAGTATTTCCTTTATTGGTATGTAAAATAGGTAATTTATTTGCTTTAATAATTTCTTTGGATGTATGATAGATAAGTTGTTTGGCAAAACCTCTTTTGGTAAAATCAGGATGTGTAACTACAGAACTTACTTCTATAAAATCATCAGTTTGCATTCTTTGTCCAGCAATAGCCACCAATTTATTTTGTTTAAAAATGCCGTAAAAATTACCCATCTCAAAACCTTTTTTTTGATAAAATCCTGGCATTACCAACCAAATTAATTTATAAACTTCATCAATGTGTTTATCCGTTAATAGAACAATTTCTTCTGTAATATTAACATCAATCAAATTGTCTAAAACCATTTGACAACCATTAATTTTTTTTGATAAATTAATTTTTTCTGAATCTATTATTGGAGTTTGCTTTTCTGATACAAAAAAGAAACTTTCAGTTTTATCTGCATATTTATTTGAAGCTTCAGCAGTTTTAGTTTCATCAAAAAAAGCGCCAAAATTATTGATTTCTGGATTATAGAAATATGCACCATCAAATGCTATTCGAAACTTTTTATGTGTTTCTTGTAAAGCATACCAAACCGGATTTTTTAATTTATCTTCTAAAGTTACCATGGTTTACAAAATTAAAAAACTCGCAGTTACTGCGAGTTTTTTTATCATTAAAAATATAGGTAAGATTAAGAATTTGATTCTGTTCTAGTTTCAGGTTTCTTTTCGCCTTTAATTATAGAAATAGTAAGTTCATCTTTAACATCATCAAAATCCATAGTAATGGTATCACCTTCTGTTAATTTAGAGTTTACAATTTCTTCTGCCAAGGCATCTTCTATGTATTTTTGAATAGCTCTCTTTAAAGGTCTTGCTCCATATTTTTTATCAAAACCTTTATCAGCAATATAATCTTTGGCTTTTTCACTTAAATTTAAAGTGTAACCTAAATCAGAAATTCTATGTAAAAGTTTGTCTAATTCTATATCAATAATAGAGTGGATGTCTTTTCTTTCTAAAGCATTAAAAACAATAACATCATCAATTCTATTTAAGAATTCTGGTGCAAAAGATTTCTTTAAAGCACCTTCTATCACAGATTTTGCATGTGCATCTGCTTGCTCTTTTTTAGATGATGTACCAAAACCAACTCCACCACCAAAGTCTTTTAATTGACGAGCACCAATATTAGATGTCATGATAATGATAGTATTTCTAAAATCGATTTTTCTACCCAAACTATCTGTAATATGTCCATCATCTAAAATTTGAAGCAACATATTAAACACATCTGGATGTGCTTTTTCTATCTCATCTAATAGAATTACTGAGTAAGGTTTTCTACGCACTTTTTCAGTTAACTGTCCTCCTTCTTCATAACCAACATAACCAGGAGGCGCACCAATTAAACGAGATATCGCAAATTTTTCCATGTATTCACTCATATCAATTCTAATTAAAGAATCGTCAGAATCGAATAATTCGCGAGCTAAAACTTTTGCCAATTGCGTTTTACCAACTCCAGTTTGACCTAAGAAAATAAACGAACCTATTGGCTTGTTAGGGTCTTTTAATCCTACTCTATTTCTTTGAATTGCTTTTACCACTTTAGTAACAGCTTCATCTTGCCCAATTACTTTACCTTTAATCATTCCTGGTAATTCGTGTAATCTATGACTTTCTGCTTCTGCAACTCTATTTACAGGAATACCTGTCATCATAGAAACTACTTCTGCTACATTATCTTCAGTAACAATTTCTCGGTTTAATTTAGAATCATCTTCCCATTGTTTTTGGGCAGAATTTAAAGCAGCCTCCATATTCTTTTCATCGTCTCTTAACTTGGCAGCTTCTTCATATTTTTGACCATTTACCGCTTTTGTTTTTTTATCGCGAATAATTTCCAATTGCGCTTCTAATTCTAAAACTTGTTTAGGTACTACAATATTGGTAATATGAATTCTAGAACCTGCTTCATCTAAAGCATCAATGGCTTTGTCTGGCAAGTATCTATCTGTCATGTATCTATTGGTTAAATTTACACAAGCTTCAATGGCATCATCTGTAAAATCTACGTTGTGATGTTCTTCGTATTTGCCTTTAATATTGTGTAAAATTTGTATGGTTTCTTCAACAGTAGTAGGGTCTACAATTACCTTTTGAAAACGACGTTCTAAAGCTCCGTCTTTTTCGATGTTTGTTCTAAACTCGTCTAATGTTGTGGCACCTATACATTGAATTTCGCCTCTTGCTAAAGCAGGTTTTAACATGTTAGATGCATCTAAAGAACCAGTTGCACCACCTGCACCAACAATGGTATGAATTTCATCAATAAAAAGAATAATATCATCATTCTTTTCCAATTCATTCATTAGTGCTTTCATACGTTCTTCGAACTGCCCTCTGTACTTTGTACCTGCAACTAAGCTGGCTAAGTCTAAAGAAACAATTCTTTTATCAAACAAAATTCGAGATACTTTTCGATCTACAATTCGTAAAGCCAAACCTTCTGCAATAGCAGATTTACCCACACCAGGTTCTCCAATTAACATTGGATTGTTTTTCTTTCTACGACTTAAAATTTGAGAAACACGTTCTATTTCTTTCTGTCTACCAACTACAGGGTCTAATTTTCCTTTTTCAGCCAAATCTGTTAAATCGCGTCCAAAATTATCTAAAACAGGTGTTTTCGATTTTTTAGCAGTTTTACTTTTTTGAGATTGCTCAAAAGGATTTGGTTTGTCTGATGCATATTCGTCATCAGAAGGTGTTTCTGCAATTGGGTTTTTAGGCAAATCGATATCAGAATCATCTACGTGCAATTGTTTGTATAAAGCTTTAGCCTCATCGTAATTAACGTGGTATTTCTGTATTAATTTTGTGGTTGGGTCGTTTTCATTACGCAAAACGCAAAGTAATAAATGTGCAGTATCAATAGCATCGCTTTGGTACAATTTAGCCTCTAAAAAAGTTGTTTTTAACGCCTTTTCTGCTTGCCTTGTTAAACGCAAACTAGGTTTATCTGTTACTTCTGTAAATGTTGGGTTAGACGGGTTTAGTTGCTCTAGTTTTTTACGTAATAGCATTAAGTCAACATCAAATGCTGTTAATATTTCTATCGCTTTTCCTTCGCCTTTTCTTATCAAACCCAATAAAAGATGCTCAGTGCCAATAAATTCATGCCCTAATCTTAAAGCTTCTTCTTTACTGAAAGTGATTACATCTCTAACTTTTGGTGAAAAATTATCGTCCATATTTCTTTCTATCTAAAATTGATGTGTTGTAAATTTAGTCCTTTTTTTGTCAAAATAATTACAAAAAAGATGCCATTGTAAAAATATGACAGTTTGACCTGCAATACAAGATAGAAAACTATTGTAAATCAAGCAAATAAAATAGCGTTAAAAATTATTAAAAAATGTTGATAACTCTGCTATTTTGAAGGTAGGAAATCTTTGAAAAAAGGGCAAGAAATAGTATCTTGCCTTGTTTTAAAAATTAGATAATTATTAATAAGAATTATATATGGCAGAAGGCGAAAAGTTAATTCCAATTAACATTGAAGAGCAGATGAAAGCTGCATACATTGATTATTCAATGTCAGTAATAGTTTCAAGAGCATTACCAGATGTAAGAGATGGTTTAAAACCAGTACACAGAAGGGTTTTGTATGGGATGCATGAATTAGGGATTAAAGCTACTGGAGCTTATAAAAAGTCAGCAAGAATTGTTGGGGAAGTGTTAGGTAAGTATCATCCACATGGAGATACTTCTGTATACGATTCTATGGTTAGAATGGCACAAGATTGGAGTGTGCGTTATATGATGGTAGATGGCCAAGGAAACTTTGGTTCTGTAGATGGCGATTCTCCTGCAGCAATGCGTTATACTGAGGTTAGAATGCAAAAAATATCAGAAGAAATGTTAGCTGATATTGAAAAAGATACTGTAGACCATACTTTAAATTTCGATGATACTTTACAAGAACCTACGGTTTTACCAACTCGTATCCCTAATTTATTAGTTAATGGAGCTTCTGGTATTGCTGTTGGTATGGCTACAAATATGGCGCCTCATAACTTAACAGAAGTTATTAATGGAACTGTTGCTTATATCGAAAATAGAGATATTGAAATCGATGAATTAATGCAACATATTTCTGCTCCAGATTTTCCTACTGGTGGAATTATCTATGGTTATGATGGTGTAAGAGATGCTTTTCAAACGGGGCGTGGTAGAATTGTAATGCGTGCCAAAGCCATTATAGAAGAGGTTAAAGGGCGTGAGTGTATTGTGGTAACCGAAATTCCTTACCAAGTGAATAAAGCAGATATGATTAAGAAAACTGCGGACTTGGTAAATGAAAAAAAGATAGAAGGTATTGCCAATATTAGAGATGAATCTGATAGAAATGGAATGCGTATTGTATATGTTTTAAAACGTGATGCCATACCAAATATCGTTCTTAATAAATTATTTAAATACACGCAATTACAAACTTCTTTTAGTGTAAATAATATTGCATTGGTAAACGGAAGACCAGAGCAATTGAATTTAAAACAATTGATTCATTATTTTGTTGAACACAGACATGAAGTTGTTGTTCGAAGAACAGAATACGAATTAAAGAAAGCAGAAGCTAGAGCTCATATTTTAGAAGGATTAATTATTGCTTCTGATAATATTGATGAAGTTATTAAAATTATTAGAGCATCGTCTAATGCTGATGAAGCAAGAACAAGTTTAATTGAGCGTTTCGAGTTAACTGAAATTCAAGCAAAAGCTATCGTAGAAATGCGTTTACGTCAATTAACAGGCTTAGAGCAAGACAAGTTAAGAGCTGAGTACGATGAGATTATGCTTACCATTGCTGACTTAAAAGATATTTTAGCAAATGAGCCAAGACGTTATCAAATTATCACTGACGAATTATTACATATTAAAGAGAAGTATGGAGATGAGCGAAGATCTACTATAGAATATGCAGGTGGTGATATGCGAATCGAAGATATGATTCCTGATACCAAAGTTGTGGTAACCATTTCTAATGCTGGTTATTTAAAACGTACAAATCTAGATGAATATAAAGTTCAGAATAGAGGAGGTAGAGGGCAAAAAGGAGCAACTACTAGAAATGAAGATTTCTTAGAGCATTTATTTGTGGGTACAAACCATCAATACATGTTGTTCTTTACGCAAAAAGGAAAAGTATTCTGGATGCGTGTTTATGAAATTCCTGAAGGAGGTAAAAACACCAAAGGAAGAGCAATGCAAAACTTAATCAATATAGAACAAGATGATAAAGTAAAAGCATTTTTGGTAACTGAAGATTTAAAAGATGAAGAGTACATCAATAGTCATTATGTTATCATGGCCACTAAAAAAGGGCAAGTTAAAAAGACTTCTTTAGAGCAATATTCTCGTCCAAGAACAAATGGAATCAATGCCATTACTATTAAAGAGGGTGATGAATTATTAGAAGCAAAATTAACAACTGGAGATAGTCAAGTAATGTTAGCTTTAAAATCGGGTAAATCTATTCGTTTTGAAGAAGCCAAAACAAGACCAATGGGTAGAACTGCTTCTGGTGTTAGAGGAATTACTTTACAACATGAAAACGATGAAGTTATAGGAATGGTTGCTGTTAATGATATGGATAGTAACATTTTAGTGGTGTCTGAAAAAGGATATGGAAAGCGTTCTAGTTTAGAAGATTATCGACTAACAAATAGAGGTGGTAAAGGTGTAAAAACTTTGAATATATCTGAAAAAACCGGTAATTTAGTAGCCATTAAAAACGTAGATGATTCTAACGATTTAATGATTATTAATAAGTCTGGAATTATCATTAGAATGGCAGTAGAAGACTTACGTGTAATGGGGCGTGCAACCCAAGGTGTACGTTTAATTAAAATTAAAGAAGACGATAGTATTGCAGCTGTAGCCAAAGTAGTAAATGAAGACGATGCAGAAGATGAAATAGAAAATGGCACGGATATTGAAAATAGTACAAACGAAAATCAAGAATAACACAATAAATTTAAATAAAGTAGTAAAATGAAAAATCAAATATTAGCTCTTTCATTAGGATTGATGTCAATTGGAATGTTTGGGCAAAAAAATGAACTAAAAGCTGCAGAAAAGGCTCTTAAAAAGAATGACTTAAAAACAGCCAAAGCAGCTATTCTTCCTCTAGAAAGTATGGAAGAAACTATGGACCCTAAATACAAAGCGAAATATTATTATTTAAAAGG
The DNA here is from genome assembly GCF_054968445.1 of Polaribacter sp. M10. Taxonomy (NCBI): domain Bacteria; kingdom Pseudomonadati; phylum Bacteroidota; class Flavobacteriia; order Flavobacteriales; family Flavobacteriaceae; genus Polaribacter; species Polaribacter sp. M10. Next base: position 5,532 of record NZ_JBSSBG010000018.1, on the reverse strand, counting down.
AGCTGCGTATGGAAAAACGGATATCGAAAAAGCAGCAGCAGCGTACAATAAGTTGTTCGAAGTAGAAAAAGCTACGGGTTCTTCTAAGTACTCTAAAATTGCAACACCGAAATTAAATGAATTAATTCAGTATGTTTCAGAAAAAGCAATTAAAGAGTATAGTACAGACAAAGATTACAAATCTGCAACAAAAGACTTTTATTTAACTTATAAATTAAGTCCTAAAGATACTACGTTTTTATACAATGCAGCTGTAAGTGCTTCTTTAGATAAAGATTACGATACTTCTTTAAAATATTATAGAGAATTGCAAGATATTGGTTATACAGGAATCTCAACTCAATATTATGCCGTTAATAAAGAAACTGGAGAGAAAGAAAATATGGGTACAAAAGAGAATAGTGATACCATGGTTAAGTTTGGTAAGCATACTAATCCAACTCAAGTTACTTCAGAGTCTAAACAACCAGAAATTATTAAAAACATTGGTTATATTTTAATCAATCAAGGTAAAGATGATGAGGCAATTGTAGTAATTCAAGAAGCAAGAAAATCGAATCCAAAAGATTTAAACCTTTTATTGAATGAAGCACAATTGTACATCAAATTAAAAGACATGGACAAGTTTGGTGCTTTAATGCAAGAAGCTATTGCCTTAGACCCAACAAACCCAACACTTTTCTTTAATTTAGGAGTTGTAAACCAAAACGAAGGTAAAACTGAAGATGCTATTAAATATTACAAAAAAGCAATTGAGTTAAAGCCAGATTATGGTGATGCTTACATGAATTTAGCAGTTGCTATTCTTGCAGGTGAAGAAGCAATTGTAAATGAAATGAACAAAAATTTATCGAACTTTAAAAAGTACGATGAATTAGAGAAAAAGCAAAAAGAATTATATAAAGAAGCTTTACCTTATTTAGAAAAAGCTGATGAATTAGGTAGAACAATCGATACTGTAAAATCGATCTTAAACATATACGATCTTTTAGAAATGACTGAAAAAGCAGATGCTTTAAGAGAAGTTTATAAAGAAATGAGAGGTCAATAATAAATTCTTTAACACATATTAAAAAGCCGAAACGTTAAGTTTCGGCTTTTTTTATATCAATTTTTTAATCACTCTAAGCTTATGTGTATGCGTATGTAAATCGTTATTAAAAATTCCACTATGGTCTAAAGTGTCAATTCTTACTTTGCCAAAAGCATGAATAATATGATAGTCTTTTAAGATGATACCCACATGAATAATTTCTCCTTCGTCATTATCAAAAAAAGCCAAATCACCAGGTTCACTTTCTTCTATAAAACTAAGCACTTCACCTTGTTTTGCTTGTTGATTGGCATCTCTAAAAAGTTTATAACCACAAAGTTTATACACCATTTGTGTAAAACCAGAGCAATCAATACCAAAAGGAGTTTTACCTCCCCATAAATAAGGTGTATTTAAAAATAGAAAAGCTTTCTGAATAATTTCTTCTTTAGGTAAAGCTCCAGAAAAAAACTTGCCTTCGAATTTAAATTTTTTAGAATTTATTACAAACTCTTGATTATTGTAAAAAGGCAAACGAGCTCCTAAAGGAATTGTTAATAAATCGTAAGATGCATCTGTTATAAAATCGATAACCTCACCAGAATAAATATTGGTGTTTAAGTTCATTTTATGAAAAACAGCTTCCTCAATTATTTCAAATTGTTTATTGTCTATATAGCCTTCATAATCATCAAAAGACATTTTAATTTTACTCCAATTCTTTTCTTTTTCAAGAATGGTAAAACTTTCTCCAAACAAAACCTGACTAATCATTTCTGATTGGTCTAGAGGTTCTGCTCGCAAAGGAACAATACTTAAATTACAAATTCCGTACAAATTGTTTATTGAAAATTAAATGCGTTCTATAATTAATGCACTAGCACCACCACCACCATTACAAATGGCTGCAGCACCAATTTTGGCGTTATTTTGTTTTAAAATAGAGGTTAATGCAATTACAATTCTAGCACCAGAAACCCCTAAAGGATGTCCTAAAGAAACAGCGCCACCATTTACATTTACCTTATCATTAGAAAGGTTTAAAATTTTCATATTGGCCAAACCTACCACAGAAAAAGCTTCGTTAAGCTCAAAATAATCAACATCATCTAGGGTTAAGTTTGCTTTTTTTAGTGCTTTTGGTAAGGCTTTTGCTGGCGCAGTTGTAAACCATTTAGGTTCATGAGCAGCATCTGCATAACTTACTATTTTGGCAAGTGGTGTAAGGTTAAGTTCAGCAGCTTTTTTAGCAGACATTAATACCAAAGCAGCCCCACCATCGTTTATGGTAGAAGCATTGGCAGCTGTAACAGTTCCGTCTTTTGTAAAAGCAGGTCGTAAAGCAGGAATCTTCTCCATTTTTACATTTTTATATTCCTCATCCTCAGAAAAAAGAATTGGTTCTCCTCTTCTTTGTGGTATTGCTACAGGCACAATTTCATCCTTAAATTTACCATCGCTCCACGCTTTTGCAGCTCTTTGGTAAGATTGTATGGCGTAAGCATCTTGGTCTTCTCTTGTAAATTGATATTCAGTAGCACATTCATCAGCACAAACCCCCATAGGCATTTTACCATAAGCGTCTACTAAGCCATCTTTCTGCATACCATCTTCCATAGTAATTGGTCCAAATTTAGAACCTATACGTGCCTGTTGATAATGAGGTATTGCACTCATGTTTTCCATACCACCAGCTACTACAATTTCTGCATCGCCTAAAGCAATGGCTTGCGAGGCCAACATAATCGATTTCATACCAGAAGCACAAACTTTATTTACGGTAGTACAAGGCACTGTATCTGGAATGCCAGCGTGTATGGCAGCTTGTCTTGCAGGTGCTTGGCCTAAACCAGCAGAAACTACATTACCCATAAATACTTCTTCTACTAAATTAGCCTCTAAATTAATTTTTTCTAAAGCACCTTTTATGGCAGTTGCGCCTAATAGTGTTGCTGGTATTGTAGATAAACTTCCCATAAAACTCCCAATAGGCGTTCTAGCTACAGATACAATTACTACATCATTCATAAATTTTAATTAAGGTAATTTTTAAAAAATAATATGCTAAAATAACCATTTTAAATCAAAAAGAAATCTTAATCAAATTGTAATTTTTAGGCTTCGTATATTTACAGTAAGTTTGTTATATAAATAGCGTTGTTTATGAGTGATTTAGTAAATAAAATTTATAGGAATAATACCATTATCTACAAGGTAATTTTATTCTTAATTACCACAATTTCAATTGTATATTTATTTCCAAAAGGTGGGCAATTTAAATATGATTTTAATAACGGACAATTATGGAAATACGATAACTTGTATGCTAATTTCGATTTTGCCATTCAAAAAACAGCAGAAGAAATTGCCTTAGAAAAAAAACAGATCCAAGCCAATGCAAAATTATATTTTCAATATGATACTGAAGTTTTACCTGCTGTAAATGAAAATTTTAAGAACAAAATCAACGGAATTAAAAACAGCGATTCTTTATCTGTAAATGATGTTAATCGACTTAGAGAACTGGGGCAAGACATTATTGATAAAGTTTATACTTATGGGTTTTTAGAAGTTGTTAGCGAAAATAAGGTGGTAAAGAGCAATGAGATCATCGCACTAAAAAAAGAGAATGAAGTACAAGATGTTGTCTATAAAAATTTACTAAAATCTAAAGATGTTTTAGGGATTATCAATAGAGATTTAAATACTGAGATTAATTCGTATCAAAAAAATTTACTCATTAACATTTTAGCTAAAATTATAAAACCGAACGTTTCTTTTGATAAAGTTTTTACAGATAAAGTAATCGAAAAAGAAATCGGTACAATTTCGTACACCAAAGGAAAAGTAGAAGAGGGGGAGTTAATTATCTCGAAAGGAGATTTTGTAGAAGGTAAAAAATTGGCCATTTTAAATTCTTTAAAAAGTGAATCTGAATCTAAAGTGTGGACAGACTCTAATTACAATTGGATTGTTTTTGGATATACCATTTTAGTGTCTTTGGCTTTATTGATGTTGCTACTGTTTTTGTTTAAATACAGGATAGAAATTTTTGAAAACAACAACAAAGTAACCTTTATCTTTTTTAATGTATTTGCCATTATTTTTATTCAGACATTGGTAATTAAATACAATTCAGAATATTTATATGTGGTGCCTTTAAGTATACTACCCATTATTATAAAAGCCTTTTTCGATGCACGTTTGGGGCTATTTACACACGTACTAACAGTTTTGTTGTTAGGTTATATTGTGCCAGATAGTTTCGAGTTTATTTACTTACATATTATTGCAGGTATAGTAACTATTTTAACGGTTTCAGAATTGTATAAAAGAGCCAATTTATTTATTTCTGTGGCTCAGATTACTCTAATTTATATGTTAACCTATTTTGCGTTTTCTATTATTAAAGAAGGTAATGCATCGCAAATTAATTTAACCTATTTTATGTTGTTTGCGGCAAATGGTTTATTGTCGTTTTTGTCGATTATCATCATCTATATCTACGAAAAATTATTTGGTTTGGTTTCTGATGTAACGCTTTTAGAACTCTCGAACACCAACACAAAATTATTAAGAGAGCTCAACGAAAAAGCACCAGGTACTTTTCAGCACTCTATGCAAGTAGCCAATTTAGCAGAAGCAGCAGCAAATGAAATTGGTGCAAATTCCATGTTGGTAAGAACAGGAGCTTTGTATCACGATATTGGTAAAATGTTAAACCCAAAGTATTTTATAGAAAATCAATCTACTGGTGTAAATCCACACAACGATTTATCTCCAAGAGATAGTTCTACCATCATTACCAATCATGTTATAAAAGGAGTAGAGGTAGCCAAAAAATACAATTTACCAGATAGAATTATCGATTTTATCAGAACGCATCATGGTACAAGTGCTACTTATTATTTTTATAAAAAAGAACAAGAACTAAATCCGGATATCGAGATCGATATTAAAAAATTTCAATATCCAGGGCCAATACCATTTTCTAAAGAAACTGCAATTTTAATGATGTGCGATGCAGCAGAAGCCGCTTCTAAAAGTTTAAAAACTCCTACAGCCATCTCTATCAGCGATTTAATTGATAAAATTATTGACAAACAAATGGGAGATAATCAGTTTTTAAACTCAGACATTACCTTTAGAGAAATCGAAGTGATTAAAAAAGTGATCAAGAAAAAATTGATGAATATTTATCATTTAAGGATAGAATATCCTGAGTAAAAAAAAGTAGCATAAAAATTGAAAAAAGTTTTGGTAAATTGTAATTCTAATATTACATTTGCACTCGCAATTTATTTCAAGCAATCGATGTTTGAAATTCTTGGAGAGGTGGCAGAGTGGTAATGCAGCAGATTGCTAATCTGTCGACCTTTTTGGTCGCCAGGGTTCGAGTCCCTGTCTCTCCGCAAATTGCACTCGGGGTGTAGCGTAGCCCGGTCATCGCGCCTCGTTTGGGACGAGGAGGTCGCAGGTTCGAATCCTGCCACCCCGAC
>NZ_JBSSBG010000017.1:0-85577 GCF_054968445.1 Polaribacter sp. M10 | reverse complement strand
GATGGAGGGACTCGAACCCACGACCTGCTGATTACAAATCAGCTGCTCTAGCCAGCTGAGCTACATCGGCTTTTGTTTCACAAAAAACAACCCGCTATTTCTAACGGATTGCAAATGTATAAAGTTTTTTTACATTCCAAAAACTTTTTTTTATTTTTTTTTACTTTTTTTTATTCTTATGAAATTAAAGAGTCTCTATGTTTCTCTTTTGATCTTTTTAATTGCCTTTTTAAATTATCTACAGCAGCATTTACACCTTCTTCAAAGGTTTTTGTTTCTCTTTTAATAATTAACTCACTACCAGGTACATTGATCTTAACTTCGGTGATTTTATTTTCTTTATCACTTGTGTTTAGAACTTTTAAAAACACCTCTGCATCAACAATTTTGTCGTGAAACCTACTCAAAGTTGAAACTTTCTCGGTTACAAATTTAATTAATTCTTTGTCTGCATTAAAATTTACGGATTGGGTGAATACTTTCATACTTCATTGTTCTTTTTACTGCTCCTTGGATGAGCTTGATTATACACTCGTTTAATTGTCTCTAAACTATTATGAGTATAGACTTGCGTTGAAGCTAAAGAGGAATGCCCTAGCAATTCTTTAACTGAATTTAAATCTGCTCCCTCATTTAAAAGATGTGTGGCAAATGAATGTCTTAAAATATGAGGGCTCTTTTTCTCTTTTGTAGAGACTCTACTAAAGTAAGAATTTATTATTCTGTAAACAAGAGTTTCATAAATTTTATTTCCTTTTTTTGTAATAAAAAGTTCATCTAAACCAATCGAAAATTCTTTCTTTAACTCTAAATATTGGTTTAAAGTTTGACTTACAGATTTTAACAAAGGAACAAAACGCTCTTTATTTCTTTTACCAAGAACCTTAATTGTACTTTCTGAAAAGTTAATATCACTTAGTTTTATATTGATAAGTTCAATTCTACGAATACCTGTTGAATAAAAAAGTTCTACAATAAGCTTATTTCTCACTGAGATGAAATCGTTTTTGTGACTTACGTTGTTTATTACCTTATTTATTTCGCTAGCATTAAAAGGAACTTGAATTTTCTTTTCAACTTTTAAAGCTTTGTGTTTTGAGAGCGGATTAACCTTTATTTGATGCGTTTTCTGAAGAAATTTGTAAAAAGATTTTAATGAACTTACTTTTCTATTAATTGATCGATTTGAAATCTTTAAATCGACCAAAGAAACAATCCAAGTTCTTATTTGATTGTAATGTACTTCTGATAAATTTTCTTGATTGAATTCTGTAACTAAAAAATCTTTAAATGAAATTAAATCGTTTTTATATGCTGTAACTGTATGTACAGAATATTTTTTTTCTAGCGATAAGTATTCTAAAAAGGAATCAATCACAATTATTGGTTGTTGTTTTTTTTAAATTTACAAAATTTTGGGCATAAAAAAACTCGCATCATTAATTTGATGCGAGATGTATCTTTTAGAGTAGATGCCAATTTAAAATTGGGACTAGTTCAACTTACAATTTTTACTTGGTCTTTTAAACTTGTAAAAATTGAGTTTCACTACCCTACTTCTTCTTGTGTTCTTAATCTCTGAACGTATGAAGCTTTTATTCTTTGAGCTCTTTTAGCTACAGACGGCTTTGTAAAGTTCTTTCTGTTACGTAAGTTCTTCATTGTCTTTGTTCTGTCAAACTTTCGTTTGTAACGTTTTAAAGCTCTATCTATATTTTCTCCTTCTTTTACAGGTATAATTAACATTTGTTGGCACCTCCCTTCATAAGTATCTTAAATATTTTTAAAACAGTTAAACTGCTGATTTATAATTTTTGGACTGCAAATGTAATTATTAAATCTGAATTACAAATTTTTAATTCAATTAATTTTTAGATTGGCCTGCGTTAGGGATTGCAATGGCATCCTTTTTTATGCTTATCTGTCTTATACTTTTGTCTATTAATAGAAATCTCTTTCTTGAAAAGATGATACTGACCTAAATTCAGCATAAAAAAGTTATAATGAAAAGCCCGACCTTTAGGGAACGCCCAAATTAGTGGACAGTTTATCAGTAGCAGTTTGCAGTTAATACACCTTATTTGTAGTTGCTCAATACCTACAAGGTTTTGGAAACCTTGCAGGAGAGTTATGTTGCTGGCTTGTATTCTTTCCCGTCAATTACCATTTTTGCGATAATCTTAGGATTATTTTCGCAAAAAGCTAATTTAAAAAACTATGTTGCTGGCTTGTATTCTTTCCCGTCAATTACCATTTTTGCGATAATCTCTTTTAAGATTTCAGAGGTTCCTCCTCCTATTGGTCCTAATCTGCTGTCTCTTAACAAACGAGCCATTGGATAATCTTCCATATAACCATAACCTCCTAATAGTTGAAGTGCTTCGTAAATTACTTCGTCTGCCATTTTTGTTGATAGCAGTTTAGACATGCTTGCTTCTTTTACTACATACTGCCCATCGTCTAAACGTTTTGCAATAGAATAATTATATTCTCTACACATATCTACTCTACTTGCCATTTCTGCCACTTTATGTCTTAAGGCTTGGAAACTATCTAAAGGTTTGCCAAAAGCAACTCTTTCTTCCATATACTTAATTGCATAATCTACTGCATATTCTGCTCTTGCATGTGCATTTACGCCCATTAACAACCTTTCTAAGGCAAAATGCTGCATAATATAAGGAAAACCTTTGCCTTCTTCTCCCAGAAGGTTTTCAGCAGGAACTTCTACATTATCGAAAGCGATTTCTCCTGTATCTGAGGCTTTCCAACCTAATTTATTTAACATTGTTGCTGATAATCCTTTTGAGTTTCTGTCTACAATAAACATACTAATACCTTTGTATTTGTCTGTAGGATCTGTTTTTGCAGATACAATTAAATAGTCTGAAAGCACACCATTTGTAATAAATGTTTTTGAACCATTTAAGATGTATTTGTCTCCTTTTTTAATAGCTGTAGAACGCATGCCAGCTACATCAGAACCTCCAAAAGGCTCAGTGATGCACAAGCAACCAATCATATCTCCAAGAACACTTGGTGCTAAATATTTTTGCTTCTGAGAATCGTTACCCTCTTTGTTTAAATGGGTCATTGCTAAATATTCATGCGCCCACATGGCTGCAGCAAATCCGCACGAATTTATTTTTTGCATTTCTTCTAAAAAGATAACTGTGTAAAATAAATCTAAATCTAACCCTCCATAAGCTTCTGGAGTAGCTAAACCGAAATACCCCATTTCTCCAAATTTTTTCCAGATAAAACGATCTATTGTTCCGTTTTTTTCCCATTTATCAACATGAGGAACCACTTCTTTCTGTAAAAATTCTTTGAAACTAGCACGAAAAAATTCGTGTTCTTCAGTAAAATACATACTGCTCATTAGGCTAGAAATTTAGTTTATTATTCAGCCAACAAATATAAGGTTATTCTATCATACAAATCTAAAGGAAAACCCTCGATGTTTTTTAATTCTGAGATATCTTGGAGCTCTGCAACCTCATCTCTGTAATTAAAAATCTTTTTACACAACTCATAATCTATGTAGGGATTTTTTAATAATTGTTTGAATTCCACAGTATTTACATTCACTTTTTTAATGATAGGTTTATCTACAATTTTGAAAACTGATAAGACTTTGTCTGCAACTTCTTTTTCTAAACCCCACACTTCATAAAGCTGACTAGCAAAAGAAAAACCTTGTAATTTAGAACGATACTTAATAATTCTTTCTGAAAAAGCAGGTCCAATTCCGTTAATAGTTCTTAAATCTTCTGCTGTTGCTTTGTTAATGTCTGTTGTAGTTAGTTTATAAGTTGGTTTTTTATAGTAATCGGACTGAGATTCCTGCTTACTCTGGAATGACAAGTTTGAAGAATTCTTTTTTTGATTTCTTTTTACAACCCAATCTGGAAATTTAAAATAAGGTGATATTTTAGCTAAAAGTGAATCTGAAATCTGTGTAACTTTTTGAAACTCTTCTTTAGAATTGACAAACTGATTGGTTTTTCTGTATGTCAATAGTCGATCAATTTCTTGTAAAGACATGCCCAATTGTTCTCCTTTATAATCTGTAATATAATTTGGATTAAAAGGGTAAATCTTAGGTTTTCTATCTTCGATTTCTACCAACTTTAAACTATCAACTTGTTGTTGAAGTGCTAGAATTTCTGGTTGATTAACATCAACACTATCATCTGAACTAAAAACATCAACAAAAATAAAAACTTGTAAAATTAGGATGAGTATTGCCAATAAAAAAATCCCATTTCTTTGGCTTTTAGTATACCAGAAATGGGATTTGAATATTTTCATTATAACTGTTTTTTACATGTGGTCGTTAATATCTACAGCACCATCTTCAATTGCCTCTTCTTTTTTATTAATGGCATTCATGTATTTACTTAATTCTTTTTTAATTATCGGAGATAACATTATTACCCCAATTATATTTGGAACCACCATAGCAAATATCATTGCATCAGAAAAATCGATTACCGCTCCTAAACTAATAGATGCACCTACTATCACGAATAACAAGAATAAAACTTTATATACTAAATCAGTTATTTTTCCTTTTCCGAATAAAAATTTCCAGCCTTGCATACCATAGTAAGACCAAGAAATCATGGTAGAAAATGCAAATAATATAACCGCAATTGTTAAGACTACTGAGAAATGAGGAATTACAGAATCGAAAGCTACAGCTGTTAACTCTACACCTTCCTTAATTTCTACACCATACTCCATAAACTGACCATCGAAGTTGGTAATGATAATTACCAAAGCTGTCATAGTACAAATAACTACTGTATCTACAAATGGTTCTAATAAAGCAACAATACCTTCACTTGCTGGATATTTTGTTCTAACTGCAGAGTGTGCAATTGCAGCTGAACCTACACCAGCTTCGTTAGAGAAAGCTCCTCTACGAATTCCTTGAATCATTACACCTATTAAACCACCAGCAATACCTAATCCAGAAAATGCTCCTTCGAAAATTAAAGCAAAGGCATCATCTATTAAACTAAAATTAGCAAACAAGATGATTAAAGCAGCCAATACATAAATACCTGCCATAAACGGCACAACTTTTTCGGTTACAGAAGCAATTCTTTTAATACCTCCAATAATTACAACTGCCACTAACGCAGCCATAACTATACCAAAATATAAGCCCGAATTTGGCCCTGTTAATTCAAAAAGTTTTGTAAATTGAGCTGCAGCTTGGTTGGCTTGAAACATGTTTCCACCACCAAAAGAACCACCGATTACGAAAATAGCAAACAAAACTGCTAATACTTTTCCAAAACCACCTGCTCCTTTTTCTTTTAATCCTTTTGTAAGGTAATACATTGGCCCTCCATAAACAGTACCATCTTCACCCACATCTCTATATTTTACACCTAATGTACATTCTGCAAATTTTGATGCCATTCCTAAAAGACCAGCAACTATCATCCAGAATGTTGCTCCTGGTCCACCAATAGATAACGCTACTGCAACACCAGCAATATTACCTAAACCAACTGTAGCAGATAATGCAGCAGTTAATGCTTGGAAGTGAGAAACTTCTCCATCTGCACTTTCATCTCTAATTGTTTCAATTAAATCTCCACCTGGAGTTTGATCTCCATAAGCTTTTTCGTTATTCTCTTTGTCATCGATTATTTGTTGTGCGTTTTCACCATAAAGTTTATCCACACCATGTTTTTCTATATCTTCGTATTTACCTCTAACTACTTGTATAGCTGTTAAAAAACCCGTAAAATTGATAAATTTAAAGTAAAATGTAAAAAATAAAGCACCACCAATTAATACAATTAATACCCATGGTATTTGAAATGTATCAGAAAACGGAATTTCATAGAAAATAGCATCTACAAACCAACCTGTATAATCTTTAAAAGTTGCGTCTATGCTATCTGTTGTGCTTTGTGCAAATGATATAATAGGAAATGCTAAAAGCAATAACGAAAGAAGTTTTTTCTTCATAATAATGGTATTGTTAGTTTTTTTTTGAGTTTACTGACGTGCAATATCTTAAAAAAATGCTCTTTGAACAACTTTTAGCAGTTAAAAGTCATTTTTAGATTAAGGTTTCTTTAAACCTATGTAAATCTTCTTTAAATGATTTTGGATAAAAACCTAGTTCTTTATTTGTTTTCGACAAATCGAAACCTGTTTTAGGTGGCCTTTTTGCAGTTTGATTTAATGTTGTTGATGAAATTGGTTTGATTAAACCTTTATCTAATTCAAATACTTCTGCCACTTGCTGTGCAATTTCGTAAACACTTAATAATTTATTTGATGATATATGATAAATACCTTTTGCATTTTTATCCATAGTAATTTTGCACGCTAAGGCTAAATCATCTACAAAAGTTGGCATTCTGAATTGATCATCTACAATCGTAATTTCTTTGCCTTGCTCTAAACTACTTTTTACCCAAAGCACAATATTACTCCTGCTCATTTCAAACACTTTACCATAAACCAAAATAGTTCTTAGAATAGAAAAATCAATATTAGAGTTTATCAAAATTTCTTCGGCTTTTAATTTTGATAATCCGTAATAGCTCAATGGATTTGGAGTATCTGTTTCTTTATAGTAGCCTTTTTTACCATCGAAAATAAAATCCGTAGAAAGGTGAATTAAATGAATTTTTAATACTGATGAAATTTCTGTCAACCATTTTACAACGGAAACATTTAACAAATCGCAAGCTTCTTTATTATTTTCGCAAACATCAACCTGTGTCATTGCTGCTGTATTAATAATAAAATCTGGCTTAATATTATGTATAGTGTTTTTTAGATTTTCTTGGTTTGTAATATCAATAGAAACATAGGTAAAATCTTGTCTTCCACTTCTATTTTTACCTTTAGAAAATCCAAACACTTCGAAATCTTCTTTATAATTTAATAATAATTTTAATAAAGATTGACCTAGCAATCCATTACTACCGGTAATAACTACTTTTTTCATTTAAAACAATTCTCTAAGTTTAGATATTTGTTCTGGTCTACCCAAAACGATTAAATGCGCTCCTTGAACTAAAGGTGTAGATGCCTCTGGATTTATAACATAATCTTTATCTGGATTTCTAAAACCTATAACAGTGCAACCCGTTTGTCTTCTTAAATCTAAATCTAAAATTGTTTTTCCTAAATATTTTTTTGGCAATTCATCTACATCAATTTCTTCTAAATTTGCTGTAGTTTCACCTTCAATAGTTAATCGATCTACAAACTCAATTACATCTGGAGTTGTAACTAAAGATGCCATATGATTACCTCCTAATTTATCTGGCATAATTACATTATCTGCACCTGCAATTTTTAATTTACTATACGACGTTTCTTTAGAGGCTCTGCTTATAATTCTACAATTATTGTTTAATTGATTTGCTGTAAGCACAATAAATAAATTATTAGCATCCGAAGGTAAAGCTGCAATTAAAGAACTCGCTTTTGTAATTCCTGCTCTTAAAAGGGTTTCATCTAAGGTGGCGTCTCCCTCTATATTCAATATTCCATGTTCATCTAACAAAGCAATCATTTCTTTATTTTTTTCTACAACCACAAAATCTTTATTATAATTTTGGAGTTTAACAATAGCTTGTTTTCCATTTCTACCATAACCACATACAATTGTATGCCCTTCTAAATGTGCTATTTGTTTTTCCACTCTTCTATGTTTAAAATGTTCAAAAAATTGACCGCTAACCAAATATTCTGAAAATGCAGAAACTGCATAACCAAAAATAGTAATACTTGTTAAAATTAAAAATATTGTAAAAATTTTATCTTCTGGCGAAAAAGGGTGTACCTCTCCAAAACCTACTGTAGTTACAGTGATTACTGTCATATAAAGAGCGTCTACAAAAGAATAATGAGACAAAATCATATACCCAATTGTACCAATTACTAAAATTGAAAAAGCTAAAAATAATATCTTATAAATTTTAGACCCTAATATTCTCATAAATTATAAATCAAAAACCGACGTTCTTTTGGTATAAACCAAGTCTTTTAGCTTTATTAAAAAAGCCAATGTTAAATACAATCCAAAAGACAAACCCACTGTAAAAAAGGTAATGTACACAAAGTAAATACGCACATTTTTAGCTCTAATTCCTAAACGATCTGCTAACCTAGAAAACACACCAAAACCATGTTTTTCAAAAAAATGTCTGATGGAATGTATAAAATTCATTTCTAAAACTTTTAATGCAAGATACTATAATGAGTTGATTTATCTTAAAATCGTTAAAATTAAGTTTGATAAAAATACAATCTAATAAATTACAATTTGCTAAGAAAAATAATTTTCATTGTGAATTTAGAAAAAACTAGGCAAACTTTATCGAATACTTTCATTTTAATTAAAAAGTAATAGAGATTGATTAACTTTGCACCTTTGCAAAATTTCCTATTTATTGAAAGACCAAGAATACATTGAAGTTTACGGAGCAAGAGCTCACAATTTAAAAAATATAGATGTAAAAATTCCGCGAGAAAAACTAGTTGTTATTACTGGTTTAAGTGGTAGTGGAAAATCTTCATTGGCTTTCGACACCATTTATGCTGAAGGACAAAGACGTTATATTGAAACTTTTTCTGCTTATGCCAGACAATTTTTGGGCGGTTTAGAAAGACCTGATGTAGATAAAATTGATGGTCTATCCCCTGTAATTTCTATAGAACAAAAAACAACTAACAAAAGTCCACGTTCTACAGTAGGTACCATTACCGAAATTTACGATTTTCTGAGACTTCTATTTGCAAGAGCTGCTGATGCTTATTCTTACAACACTGGTGAGCAAATGGTTAGTTACTCTGATGAACAAATAAAAGAACTGATTCTAAAAGATTTTGACAATAAAAAAATTGCAGTTTTAGCGCCTTTAATTAAATCGAGAAAAGGACATTATCGTGAACTATTTGAACAAATTTCTAAACAAGGATTTTTAAGAGTTCGTGTGGATGGTGAAATTAGAGAGATTGAAAAAGGAATGCGTTTAGATCGATACAAAACGCATGATATTGAAGTGGTTATCGATCGACTTTTGGTAAATGAATCATCAGAAAAAAGATTAGACGAAACTATAAAAACAGCGTTATATTCTGGTAATAATATTATGATGGTTATTGATATTGATGATAACAATCCTCGTTATTTTAGCCGTGAATTGATGTGTCCAACAACAGGAATTGCATATCCAAATCCTGAACCAAACACCTTTTCATTTAACTCACCAAAAGGCGCGTGCAGCAAATGTAATGGTTTGGGAATTACGCAAGAAATCAACTTAAAAAAAGTTATTCCTGATGATAATATCTCTATAAAAAATGGAGGAATTGCTCCTTTAGGGGAACAAAAAAATAGTTGGATTTTTAAACAAATACAAAATATTGCAGAACGTTATCAATTTAAATTAACAGATGCAATTAAAGACATTCCAAAAGAAGCTTTAGAAATTATTTTAAACGGTGGTAACGAAACTTTTAAAATTGAATCTAAAGTTGTTGGTGTCACTAGAAATTACAAAATAGATTTTGAAGGAATTGTTGCTTTTATCAGCAATCAATATAAAAATGCCGAAAGCACTACAATTAAACGTTGGGCTAAAGGTTTTATGGACGAAGTTACTTGCTCTAATTGTAATGGAAAACGATTAAAAAAAGAAGCACTTCATTTTAAAATTACCGATAAAAATATCAGTGATTTGGCTCAAATGGATGTTACTGAACTTGCTAAATGGTTTGCTAATATTCAAGATAATCTATCAGAAAAACAGCTTACAATTGCAACAGAAATATTAAAAGAAATAAAAACTCGTATTCAGTTTTTATTAGATGTTGGTTTAGATTATTTAACATTAGACAGAACATCGAAATCACTTTCTGGTGGAGAAGCTCAAAGAATTCGTTTGGCTACTCAAATTGGCTCACAATTAGTAGGTGTTTTATATATTTTAGATGAGCCAAGTATTGGTTTACATCAAAGAGATAATCAAAAATTAATAGATTCTTTAATAAAATTAAGAGATGTTGGTAATTCTGTTTTAGTAGTAGAGCATGATGAAGACATGATGAAAAAAGCTGATTATGTTTTAGATATTGGGCCTGGTGCTGGAAAACATGGTGGAGAAATTGTAAGTATTGGTACTTATAATGAGATTATAAAAAACGAAACTTTAACTACAGATTATTTAACAGGTAGAAAAAAAATTGAAGTTCCTAACAAACGTAGAGAAGGCAATGGAAAAACCATTTCTATTAAAGGTGCTTCTGGTAATAATCTTAAAAATGTTTCTGTTGATTTTCCTCTTGGCCAAATGATTTGTGTTACAGGGGTTTCTGGTAGTGGAAAATCGACATTAATTAACGAAACACTGTATCCTATTTTAAATGCACACATTTATAGAGGTGTAAAAAAACCAATGCCTTATAAAAAAATTGAAGGCTTAGAACATGTGGATAAAGTGATCGATATTGATCAATCTCCAATAGGTAGAACACCAAGGTCTAACCCAGCAACGTACACCAAAACTTTTGATGAAATTAGAAGTTTATTTGCAAAAACTCCAGAAGCTGCAATTCGTGGTTACAAACCTGGTCGTTTTTCTTTTAATGTAAAAGGTGGACGCTGTGAAACTTGTCAAGGAGGTGGAGTTCGTGTAATTGAAATGAATTTTTTACCTGATGTACAAGTAGAATGTGAAACTTGCCAAGGAAAACGTTTTAACAGAGAAACTTTAGAAATCAGATATAAAGGAAAATCTATTTCTGATGTGTTAGAAATGACCATAGAAGATGCCACAGATTTTTTTGAGAACATACCTAAAATCCACAGAAAATTAAAAACAATTAAAGATGTTGGTTTGGGCTATATTACACTTGGTCAACAATCTACAACACTTTCTGGTGGAGAAGCTCAGCGAATTAAATTAGCATCAGAATTATCGAAAAGAGATACAGGAAACACATTTTATATTTTAGATGAACCTACAACAGGCTTACATTTCGAAGACATTCGTGTTTTAATGGAAGTACTTAACAAACTTGCAGATAAAGGAAATACAGTTTTAATTATAGAACATAATTTAGACGTTATAAAATTAGCAGATTATATTATTGATGTTGGTATGGAAGGTGGAAAAAAAGGTGGAAAAATTTTAACCACAGGAACTCCAGAACAAGTAGCAAAACACAAAACAAGTTACACAGCTAAATTTTTGAAAAAAGAATTAGCTTAATTACAAATTGATAAAAATATTTAGAGATGATTAACGAAGACAGAAAAATAAAAGAAAAATTTCAACCAAAAACTTGGAACGAAATAAAAACAAACGATTCTTGGGCTATTTTTAAAATAATGGCAGAATTTGTAGAAGGTTACGAGCGTTTAAGTAAAATAGGACCTTGTGTTTCTATTTTTGGTTCTGCACGTACAAAACCAGATCATCCTTATTATAAATTAGCAGAAGAAGTTGCTTTTAAATTAACGCAAAGCGGTTTTGGCGTTATTACTGGTGGTGGCCCAGGAATTATGGAAGCTGGTAATAAAGGTGCTAATAGAGGAAAAGGACTTTCTGTGGGTTTAAACATAGAACTACCTTTTGAACAACATGACAATCCTTGGATTGATCCAGGTAAAAGTTTAGATTTCGATTACTTTTTTGTACGTAAAGTAATGTTTGTAAAATACTCTCAAGGTTTTGTAGTAATGCCTGGTGGTTTTGGCACTATGGATGAACTTTTTGAAGCCATAACTTTAATTCAGACAAAAAAAATTGGTCGTTTTCCAATTGTTTTAGTTGGTAGAAAATTTTGGGCTGGCTTATTAGATTGGATTAAAAACACACTTATTGCAGAAGGTAATATTAGCGAAGATGATTTAAATCTGTTTAGAGTTGTAGATACTGCAGATGAAGCCGTTGATCACTTTAACAAATTCTACGCCAAATATAAATTAAAACCGAACTTTTAATGATTAAAAAAAACATCCTCTTTTTGCTTTTATTTTATGGCTTTTCGATAAACAGCCAAACAACAGTAAAAACAATGTTTTACAATTTATTAAACTACGATTCTGATTTTAACAGTCAAAATAGAACGCCATATTTAAGTACCATTTTACAAAATGTGCAACCAGATTTGTTTATGGTTTGCGAACTTAAAAATGAAACTGCATCTAATTATTTATTTAATAATGCAGTGTTACCTAACAATACCGATTTTAAAAAAGCAGAATTTAGATATAGTAATTCACCAGCAACTGGCTTATTGCAAATGGTTTACTACAACTCTAAAAAATTAATTTTAGAAAGTAGCAATGTAGTACCCACAAATATAAGAGACATTAATCATTACACCTTTAAATTAAATACAGAAAATGCTGATATAGAGCCCATAACTTTAGAGGTTTTTGTAACTCATTTAAAAGCATCATCAGGTAATACAAACAGAGAAAAAAGACTAAATTCTATTCAAGATTTTAACAATTATCTAGAGAAGTTTAGAGACGATGCCAATATTATTTTTGCAGGAGATTTTAATTTTTATACCAGTAACGAAGAAGGTTTTCAAGAATTAATAGATCCTAATAACGCAATTCAGATTGTAGATCCAGTTAATAGACTTTGTCCTGTTTTTCCTGATGACAACAAAGATTATTTTGATGATGATTATAACTCCACATATTTCTGGAACAATAGTTCTTTTGCAGATGTGCACTCACAATCTACAAGAAATTCTCAAGTAAATGGAGATGGTGCTGGAGGAGGAATGGACGATCGTTTCGATTTTATTATGATGTCTAAAAATTTTACGACAAGTTCAGATTTTTATTATGTAAATGATAGTTACAAAACCATTGGTAACAATGGCAATTGCTATAACTCGTATGTAAGCAATTCGAATTGTACAGGTACTTTTTCGCAGGAATTAAGAAATGCTTTATATTATTTTAGCGATCATTTACCTATTGTAATGGAAATAGAAACACCTAAAAATACTTTGTCAATTCCTAAAAATTATCAACCAGTTTCATTTATAAACACTAATATTGTTACAAATAATGTAACCCTAGCTGTAAAAGAAAAAGTGAATTCAATTATCATTTACAATCAACTTGGTCAAATAATTTATCAAACTAAAAATATTAATAAAGATAAATTAAACATAGACACTAGTACTTTTTCTAAAGGAATTTATTATTTAAAAACAGATGCATATCAACCTCTAAAATTTGTAAAATATTAATTTGAAACTCAATTTAAATATATTTGTTTTTTGTTTTTGTTGTTTCACATTTTGTTACGCTCAAGAAAACTCAATAACCATTAGAGGTTCTTTAGATCCTAACAAAAATGAACTGCTTATAAATCAAGAAATACTATTTATAAACACTTCAGATTCTATTTTAAACACTATTTATTTACACAATTGGCCTAACAGTTTTAGAGATCGAAAAACACCATTATCAAAACGATTTATTAAAGATTACAGAAAAGATTTATATTTTGCCAAAGAAGAAGCGTTAGGAAAAACTACGATAAAAAACCTAAATGTAAATTTTGAAACTACTTCTTTTAACGAGTTGAAAAAGCAACCCGATATTTTAAAAATAGAGCTTCAAAAACCTTTAATCCCAAAAGATACTGCCAAAATAAATTTATCCTATGCTGTAAAAATACCAAGTGCTTCTTTTACAGGTTATGGAAAAACAAAACAAGGTTATCATTTGCGTTTTTGGTACATTACACCTGCTGTTTACAATAATGGCTGGGCATTAATGAGTAATCTTAACATTGATGATTTATATGAAAAAGCCACCGATTTTATAGTAGAGATTGATGTTCCTAAAGACTATGTTTTAGAAAGTAATCTGTATCAATACATCACCAAAAAAGAAAACGTTAACAGTTATTATTTAGTAGGAAAACGCAAAACTGATGTAATTCTTGGCATCAATAAAAAGAAACAATTAAAAACCTACAAAACCAAAGAAATAGCAGTTTATACAGATGTTTTTAAAGAAGAAATCGAATACGAAACTGCCACAAATTTATTAAATAAAAACATCAAATTTTTAGAAAAATTCTTGGGAAAATATCCTCATAAAGAAATTTATATTGATAAAATTACGCAAAGCAAAGACCCTGTATATGGATTAACACAATTGCCAAGTTTTGTTCGTCCTTTTTCTGAAGAATTTAAAACAGAAATTACAATGTTTAAAGCTTTAAGCATTAAATTTATTGAAAATACGTTGCTGTTTAACAAAAGAAAAGACAATTGGTATTTAGATGGTTTGCAAAACTATCTAATGATGGAATATATTGATGAATTCTATCCGAATAAAAAACTGATTGGTAAATTTTCTAAGGCTTGGTTTTTAAAACGATTCTATTTTTCAAAATCAGATTTTAACGATCAATATCCACTAATTTATCAATTTATTTCGCGCCGTTTTTTAGATCAATCTCTTACTACTTCTGCAGATTC
This sequence comes from Polaribacter sp. M10, assembly GCF_054968445.1. Lineage (NCBI taxonomy): Bacteria > Pseudomonadati > Bacteroidota > Flavobacteriia > Flavobacteriales > Flavobacteriaceae > Polaribacter > Polaribacter sp. M10. The sequence continues at coordinate 71,060 of NZ_JBSSBG010000017.1, read as the reverse complement.
TTTATCTAATTTTAACAGAAAAATTGCCAACAAATACAAATCTGGCTTGGCTTTTCGATACTTAAAAGGATATTTGGGTGATAGTATTTTGAATAGAACCATTAAAGAATTTTATCAAACGAATCAGAAAAAAACGATTTCGAGTAATGATTTTAAAAAATTATTATCAAACAAAACAAACAAAGATTTAGATTGGTTTTTTACTGATTTTATTAATACCAATAAAAAAATTGATCATACTATAAATCAGGTTGTTGTAAAAGAAGATAGTGTTGCTGTAACTATTAAAAACAAAAGAAATATTACAACTCCTGTTTTACTTTATGGGTTAAAAGACAAAGAAATAAAATATAAAAAATGGGTTACAGATGTAGAAGATACAGCAACTGTTTTTATACCTAATAAAGACATTAATAAAGTAGCATTAAATTACGAAAATTTATATCCGGAGTTGAATACTTTAGACAATTGGAAACGACTAAAGCACAAAATATTTAATAAACCTTTAAAGTTCAGCTTAATAAAAGACATTCAAGATCCGTATTACAATCAAGTATTTTATCAACCAAATTTTAGCTATAACTTTTACAACGGATTAATTTTAGGCCTAAGTTTACACAACAAACCTTTAATTAAAAGAAATTTAGAATTCTCTTTAGCCCCTTCTTACGCCACAAAAAACAATGCCTTAACAGGATCTTTTTCAGTAAGGTATAATCAATATTTCGAAGAAACCAACATTTACAGAATTCTTTATGGTGTTTCTGGATCAACTTCAGATTACGCGCCTAACTTATCTTATCTAGCCATTGTACCTTATGTAAACTTAATTTTTAAAAGAAAAAATTTAAGAGATGCAACTCACGAATCCATACAGGCAAAATTAGTGCATATAGATAAAGAAATTCCTTTACAACAAACTAGAACAGACGAAGATAGCTACAGTGTTTTTAGTTTAAGTTATAATTATGTAAACCCAGATATAATTAAAGAATTTAGATATAAATTTAGCTTAGAAGTTGCGCAAAATTTCTCTAAACTTGCTGCTGATGTTCGTTTTAGATCTTTATCAACCTCAAATACACAGTTAGATTTTAGAATTTTTGCAGGTGCTTTTTTACACAATGCTACTAAAAGCAATTATTTTAGTTTTGGTTTAGATAGAGCAAACGATTATTTATTTCAACTCAATTATTTTGGTAGATCAGAAAGCAGCGGTTTTTTTAGTCAGCAATTTATTATTGCAGAAGGTGGATTTAAATCGGTATTGCCAACAAGGTTTGCAAATCAATATATGTTGGCTTTTAACTCTAGCTTCGGTTTATGGAGATGGGTAGAATTTTACAATGATGTTGCATTTCTAAAAAACAAAACCAACCCTATTTACTTTGGTTATAATAATGGAATTCGTTTTAATTTTGTACATCACATTTTCGAAGTGTATTTTCCATTATATTCTAATAACGGATGGGAAATATCTCAGCCTTCATATGCAGAAAAAATTAGATTTACAATAACTGCAGACCTTGGTTCTATTTACAACTTCTTTAGAAGAGGATTGCTTTAAAACATATATTTTTTTTCCGAATAAATTTTGTTAGTAATAAATATTAAAACAATGCCTATAAGAGAGCAAACGACTAAATTAAGTTTTCATATTAATTTGTTTTTTGTTCGGACAATTATTTTGAAAAAGATTATAACAACAACCTCTAGTATATATAAAACCACATAATTTTCTCAATATTTAAAGGTATTTTCATATAAATTCAAACAAAAACATATATATTGTGTAATTATTAACAAAACACAAGTAAATCAAGATTTAATTATCATATTCTCAATCAAATTTGATATTTTTAAATATCAATTAAAAAAACTATCTTTGCATCATAAAAATTCAGAAAACTATGTTGCAACAACCTGTCGCTTTAAACACTCAAGAAATTTCTTTTAACGAATTTAAAAAAGAAGTGTTAAAGGACTATAAAATTGCAAGAATTAGTAGAGAATGTAGTTTATTAGGAAGACGTGAAGTGCTTACTGGTAAAGCAAAGTTTGGTATTTTTGGCGATGGAAAAGAAGTACCGCAATTAGCTATGGCTAAAGCCTTTAAAAAAGGTGATTTTAGATCTGGCTATTACAGAGATCAAACTTTTATGATGGCTCTTGGTGAGCTTACAGCACAACAATTTTTTGCAGGTTTGTATGCTCATACAGACATTAACGCAGATCCAATGTCTGCAGGTAGACAAATGGGAGGGCATTTTGCAACCCACAGTTTACACGATAATGGAACCTGGAAAAACTTAACAAAACAATACAATTCAAGCTCAGACATCTCTCCTACTGCTGGCCAGATGCCACGTCTTTTAGGTTTAGCTCAGGCATCAAAAATTTATAGAAACGAAAAAAGTGTAAAAAACAACACCAACTTTTCTATAAATGGTAATGAAGTTGCTTGGGGTACAATTGGTAATGCAAGTACAAGCGAAGGTTTATTTTTCGAAACCATAAACGCTGCAGGTGTTCTACAAGTACCAATGGTAATGAGCGTTTGGGATGATGAATATGGAATTTCTGTACACGCAAAACATCAAACTACAAAAGAAAGCATCTCAGAAATTTTAAAAGGATTTCAAAGAGATCATAAAAATAAAGGTTACGAAATTTTTGTAATTAATGGTTGGGATTATGTGCAATTGGTAGATGTTTACCAAAAAGCAGCAAAACTAGCTAGCGAAGAACATGTACCTGTTTTAATTCACGTAAAAGAATTAACGCAACCACAAGGCCATTCTACGTCTGGTTCTCACGAAAGATACAAATCTAAAGAGCGTTTACAATGGGAAAAAAACCACGATTGTATCACTAAAATGCGCGAATGGATTTTAGACTTTGAGCTAGAAACAGAAACTGGAGACGTATTGCGTTTTGTAGAAGATGAAACAGATTTAATCATTTTAGAAAAAGAAGCTAAAAAAGAAGTAACCAATGCAAAAAGAAATGCTTGGAATGCATTTCTTAACGAAATAAAATCAGAAAGACTAGATGCTTCTGAATTACTAGAAAAAGCGGCACAAAAAAGTGCTAACAAACCTTTTATTCTAAAATATAAAAACGACTTAAACGCAATAACAGAACCAACTCGTAAAGATATTTTATCAACAGTTAGAAAATGCCTGTGGTATTTAAGAGATGAACATTCTGTAGAAAAAATTGCAATCCAAATTTATATAAAATCATTACTAAAAGAAGCTTATCAAAAATATTCAACACACTTAACTAGCGAAACCGATTTAAGTGCTTTAGAAGTTTTAGATAAAGCACCAACTTATAGTCAAGAAAAAAACTTAGTAGATGCCAGAATTATTATGAGAGATAATTTTGATGCCATTCTTAAAAAGCATCAAAATGTAGTAATTTTTGGAGAAGATGCTGGTTTTATTGGTGATGTTAATCAAGGATTAGAAGGTTTACAAGAAAAATATGGCAACATCAGAATTTCTGATACAGGTATTAGAGAAGCTACCATAATTGGCCAAGGAATTGGTTTAGCCATGAGAGGTTTACGACCAATTGCAGAAATTCAATACTTAGATTATTTGTTGTACGCTCTACAAATTATGAGTGATGATTTAGCCACTTTACGATATAGAACTTTCGGCAAACAAAAAGCACCTTTAATTATAAGAACTCGTGGTCATAGATTAGAAGGAATTTGGCACGCAGGTTCGCCTATGGGTGGAATTATAAATAATATTAGAGGCATACATGTTTTAGTACCAAGAAATATGACCAAAGCTGCAGGTTTTTACAATACACTTTTAGAAGGTGATGATCCTGCTTTGGTAATAGAATGTTTAAATGGATATCGTTTAAAAGAAGAATTACCTACAAATTTGGGCGATTTTAAAACGCCAATTGGTATTGTAGAAACTGTAAAAGAAGGTAAAGATATTACAGTGGTTTCTTACGGATCAACTTTACGCTTAGTTTTAGAAGCTGCAAAAGATTTAAGACAAGTAGGTATTGATATCGAAGTTATTGACGCTCAAAGTCTACTACCTTTCGACTTAACCAAAGATTGTGTAAAAAGTTTAGCAAAAACAAACAAGTTATTAGTGGTTGATGAAGATGTTCCTGGTGGTGCTTCTGCCTACATTTTACAAGAAATAATAGAAAATCAAAATGGTTACCAGTATCTAGACAGCAAACCATCTACACTAACTTCCAAACCACATAGACCTGCTTATGGTACTGATGGCGATTATTTTTCTAAACCTTCTGTTGAAGATATTTTCGAAAAAGTGTATGCTATTATGCACGAATCGAATCCAACTAAATTTAAAAGTTTATACTAAGCTTTTACATGTTGCATAATTTTTAATAATTAAAAATAGTTTCTTCTTTAGGTGCAATTGTTTATTTCATCAAGCAAGATCAATTGTACAAGTATAGAATTGGTAAAAAAGTAATTTTGTCTTAAACTTTATTTTGGTTGATAAATAAAATCAATTTAAACAAAAAGTCATAAAATTATTAACAATTCGTATTCATTTTATAGATATTTTAACAAAACGTAAAGACATACTAGCTGCGGTTTTATTTACTTTAGAAGCTTAATTTCTCAATAAACACACACATGAAAAAACTACTACTCTTTTCAATGATTTCTGTTTTTGCCTTTAAAACTGAGGTAAGAGCTCAAAAAAAGAAATCTAAAAAAGAACAAACAGTTCAAACAGCAGCTCCAAAAGCAAAAAAGAGCAAAACTCCAAAATATTCAGATTTTGTAACTTCAAAAACAAAAACAGACGAAGGTTTGTTTAAAGTACACAACACCAACAATAAATTCATTTATGAAATACCAGAGTCGCATCTAGGTAAAGAAATGCTATTGGTTACTAGAATTAAAGAAATTCCTGCGGGTTTAGGTGGTGGTTATGTAAATGCTGGTTCTAAAATAAACACCCAAGTTGTGGTTTGGGAAAAATTTCAAGATAAAATTTTATTAAAAGTAAAATCTTACAACGCAGTTGCCAATGATTCTTTGCCGATTTATAAATCCGTAAAAGTGAACAATCTAGAACCTATCATTTATGCTTTCGATATAAAAACTCAAAACCAAGATTCTACTGCAGTTTTGGTTGATGTAACTAAATTTTTTACCTCAGATATTAAAGCCATTTCTGCCTTACCTGCACGTTATAGAAGAACCTATAAAGTAAGAAGATTAGATGCTTCTAGAAGTTTTATCAACTCTATAAAAAGTTATCCAGAAAACATAGAAGTTGTGCAAGATTTTACTTTTGATGCAGATGCTCCTCCAAGTAATTCTAGAACAAATACCATTACAATTCGTGTAAATCAATCTATGATTGTATTGCCAGAAGATAAAATGATGCCAAGATTGTATGACAAAAGAGTAGGCTATTTTTCTCTTGGTAATGTAGATTACAGCTCAGAAGCTTTAAAAGCAGACGATAAAAGATACATTAGAAGATGGCGTTTAGAACCTAAAGACCTTGACGCTTATAATAGAGGAGAATTGGTAGAACCTAAAAAACCAATAGTATATTATTTAGATCCTGGTACGCCAGATAAATTAAAAAAATACATTAAACAAGGTGTAGATGATTGGGCTAAAGTTTTTGAAACTGCTGGGTTTAAAAATGCAATTATGGCAAAATACCCTCCTACCAAAGAAGAAGATCCAGAATTTAGCATGGAAGATGTTCGTTATTCTTCTATTAGATATGTAGCAAGTACTACAAGAAATGCCACAGGGCCAAGTGTTTCTGATCCTAGAACTGGAGAGATTCTTGAGAGCGATATTATTTGGTATCATAATCATTTACGTTCTTATAGAAATAGATATTTATTAGAAACTGGTGCAGCTAATCCTTCAGCAAGAACATTAGATACTCCAGAAGAAGAAATTGGTGAAATGATGCGCATGGTAATTTCTCATGAAGTGGGTCATGCTTTGGGTTTACCTCATAATATGGCTGCAAGCTATGCATATCCTGTAGATTCTTTACGATCTGGAAAATTTACCCAGAAAATGGGAATTGCTGCTACAATTATGGATTATGCTCGTTATAATTATATAGCTCAACCAGGTGATGAAAACGTAAGATTTGTACGTCAATTAGGTCCATATGATCATTATGCAATCAATTGGGGATATCGTAAAATTCCTGGTGCAAAAACACCTGAACAAGAAGTTAAAACTTTAGACAAATGGATTGAAGAAAAAGCTGATGACCCAATTTACAGATTTGGCGCACAACGTTTTGATCCTTCTGCACAAACCGAAGGCATTGGAAACGACCAAGTAAAAGCTTCTACTTACGGAATAAAAAACTTAAAAATAGTAGCAGAGAATTTACCAGAATGGACTTCTGATCAAACCAATAACTATGAAGATTTATCAGAGTTATATGGCGAATTACTTGGGGTTTGGAGCAGATATGTTGGTCATGTAACTGGTAATATTGGTGGAGTTTACGAATTCAATAAAAAACCTGTTCAAGAAGGTTTGGTTTACGAACCTGTTTCTAAAGAAAAGCAAAAAGAATCGATGGTCTGGTTACAAAAAAATGCTTTTGCTACACAAAAATGGTTGTTGAATCCTAAGATTTTGGCCAATATTGATGAAAGTGGCTACACAAATACTATTTTACGTTTGCAAAACAGACAATTATATTCGCTATTAAATACTTCTAGATTAGAAAGATTAATTGATGCAGAAATTATAAATCTTAAAAGTTACGATGCCTTAAGTATGGTTCGCGATTTAAGAACTGGCATTTTCTCAGAAGCCAATTATGTTAGAAATGTAGATGTTTTTAGACGTAATTTACAAAAGTCTTTAATAGACAGAATGGGTATTTTATTAAACGATAAAGAGGCAAAAAACTCAGATGTTAGCTCTATACTTAGAGGCGAATTAGAAAGCTTAAATTTTCAATTAACCATTGCTAAAAATAGAGCTGTAAACAGAATTACAAAATACCATTATAGAGATTGTATGGCTAAAATTAAGGAAATTTTAAATCCCAAATAAAAGTTACCTTCTCAATAAATTATTTCCTATTGCACAATGTAAACAGCGTTTCTTTGTGCAATAGTTGTTTTTAAGCGATAACAAAGCCTGACTATCCATAGCATTTTTAGCTTCAATTTTTAAATCAGAAAATTTAGAAATTATACTGTTTTTTTCAGGCTTTATTTGTTTTATCAATTGTAAAAACACTTCTTCTTTCAATTCATTTTTATGCTTTAAATACACAAATTTTAAAGGTAAAATGGTGTTTATCAAAATTAAATCTACAAAAGATTTTGTTAGTTTTTTGGTTGATTTTTTTGATGACTTTTCAAACGTATAATGCGTTTGCCAAAACTCTTGAATTCCAAAATTAAAAACGTCATAAAAACCTTCTTTTTTGTTGATACTCATCAACTTAGAAAATAAATTTTGATGTGTAAAAAACAAAGATGCTAGTTGAGCAATTCGAATGGTTGGAAAATTTTGAGGTCGCATTCTAAAAAACTGAAAAGTATTTTTAGAAATTGATTTTAGTTGATATTTATGTTTTAAATACTCATATTCCTTTTTTAATTCTTTATAATAATGTTCTTCAATTTCATCTTCTAAAAACCCTGCTTGACCAAAAAATAAAGCTGTTAATTGCCCCTCATTAAAACGCACTTTTCTAACCACAGAAAAATCTAAAGATTGCGCCAATTGCAAAAAAGCATCTCCGTTAATTTTTAGTCCGAAATTTTTTGCTAAAATTTGAAAAAGTACAGCTTCGAAATCGAAATTTTCAGTTTTAAGCAAATTTTTAATAAGGTTTGATTTCTGTTCTAAACGATCAAAATACAAACGTTCTAACCAATTATCAATTACAAATGGATTCACCAAATCTATTTGATTTTCACAAGGAATCCATTTTTGTTTTTGATAAATTAAGTGATTGTAATTCTGTAACACATTTTTATCAACCAAATTTTTTAATTCTAAAGTTGGTAAAATATTGTTGTTTTTCATATAAATATCCGCATCATAATCCCAAACAACATGTAAAATTACAGCATCGTAATTTGCATCTTCTTCATGTTTGTGTAAATACCAATCCGAAGATTTTACATGCATTTCTACATTACCTACCCAAAGTTGATGTTCAATCTGAATTTGTGCATTTAAAAAATCTGGACCTTCATTTCTATTATGAGCTCCAGTTTTCTTAACAAGAATTTGTTTGCCATCTGTAGTACATAAACTAGTACTAGAAAAGAGTTTGTATTGCCACACGTAATACAAAAAATCTTCTTTCATCCTTTTTATTTTCAAGGTACAAAAAATTTATATGTGTATCAATATTACCAATAGAAACTTAACTGTTTCAACATCTATTGATGTATTTTTGTTATTTACAACAAAGATTATGAATACAATAGAAAGTTTACAATGGAGATATGCTGTTAAGAAATTTGATACAGAAAAAACACTTTCAGCTACACAAATACATACACTAAAAGAAGCCTTTAATTTAACGCCAACTTCTTATGGTTTACAACCATTAAAATTAATCGTTATTCAAAACAAAGCCATTCAAGAAGAACTGGTTTTGCATTCTATGAATCAGCCTCAGGTTTTAGAAGCCTCTCACCTATTGGTAATTTGCATCCCTAAAACTTATGAAACTAAAGAGATTGAAAGCTATTTTAATTTGGTGAAAAAAGTTAGGCAAACTCCAGATGAAATTTTAAATCCGTTTAAAGAATTTTTAGCGGCTCAAATTGCACAAAAAACACAAGAAGAATTGGCACTTTGGAACAAAAACCAAGCCTATATTGCATTGGGTAATTTACTTACGGTTTGCGCATTAGAAAAAATAGACGCTTGCCCTATGGAAGGTTTTAATCCAGAAAAATATGATGAAATTTTAAAATTAAAAGCACAAAATTTAACTTCTGTATTAGTTTTACCTGTTGGTTTTAGGGCTAAAGACGATTATATGAAAGACTTAAAAAAAGTACGTAAAAACTTAGAAGATATTGTTGTAGAAATCAACTAAAACAGCTTCTAAATTTTTGTCACAAGTTCACGAATTGTTATTTTGCATAAATATTAATTCGTGATTTTTTTTATCACGAAAAAACAAAATATAAATGAATCAAGATATCAGAACTATAGCTCCAATATCAGTTTGGAATCATTTTGCAGATTTAAATGCAGTGCCTAGACCATCAAAAAAAGAAGAAAGAATTATCCAATTTATGGTTGATTTTGGTAAAAGTTTACAGCTAGAAACTTTTGTAGATAAAGTAGGTAATGTAATCATTAAAAAACCTGCAACTACTGGTATGGAAAACAGAAAAATTACAGTAATGCAAGGCCATTTAGATATGGTGCATCAAAAAAATTCTGATACTGTTTTCGATTTTGATAAAGAAGGTATTAAAATGTATGTTGATGGAGATTGGGTAAAAGCAGTTGGTACAACCTTAGGCGCAGATAATGGTTTAGGGGTTGCTGCAATTATGGCTATCTTATCCTCTACAGATATTGATCACCCAGAAATTGAAGCGCTATTTACCATTGATGAAGAAACTGGAATGACAGGTGCAATGGGTTTGGAAGGCAATATTTTAAAAGGTGAAATCTTACTAAACTTAGACACTGAAGAAGATGACGAAATTGGTATTGGTTGTGCAGGTGGTGTAGATGTTACTGCTAAAAGAACGTATCTTGAGGAATCTTTACCAGAAAATACAACTGCATTTTCTATAGCTGTAACTGGTTTAAATGGCGGTCATTCTGGAATGGACATTATAAAAGGATTAGGAAATGCCAACAAAATAATGAATCGTTTGTTATTTGAAGGATACCACAAATATGGCTTAAGAATTGCGGAATTACATGGTGGTAGTTTGCGAAATGCAATTCCTAGAGAAAGCTTTGCATCAATTGTGGTAAACACCAATTTAGCAGATTCTTTTCTATCAGAAACTTCTACACTTATCAACAAAATTAAGGCTGAGTTTTCAACATTAGAAAAAAACTTATCTGTTGAAATTCAAGAAATTGACTCTCCAAGTAAAATAATGGAAGTATATGCACAAGAAAGCTTTATAAAATCTATTTATGCAGCTTTAAACGGAGTGTATAGAATGAGTCCTGATGTAGTTGGTTTAGTAGAAACTTCTAATAATATTGCAAAAATTACGGTAAAAGATGGTGCAATTAAAATTGGTTGCTTAACAAGATCATCATCTGAATCTAACAAATGGGATTTAGCAAATTCTTTAAAAGCTTGTTTTGAATTAGGAGGTTTTAATGTTGATTTTTCTGGTACTTATCCTGGTTGGTTACCAAATATGAATTCTTCTATTTTAAAAACAGTAGAAAGAACATATGTTAATTTGTTTAACGAACAACCACATGTTGCAGCTTGTCATGCAGGTTTAGAATGTGGAATTTTAGGTCAGAATTACCCAGATATGGAAATGATTTCTTTTGGACCAAATATAAAAGGAGCGCATTCTCCAGATGAACGTGCACAAATATCATCGACCCAAAAATTCTGGAAATTGTTAATAGAAGTTTTAAAAAATATACCTTTAAAAGCTTAGCATTCTTAAACACCTTAAAAACAAGACCTGTTTTTATAAAATTGTTTAAAAAAATCAAAAATAAATTCGTAATCAATTTATTAACAGTTATTTACGAATTTATCTTTTTGTTAACATCTTTAAATTTCAGAAAACAGAAAAAAATGTAATTTTACTCTTTATTAACACAAAGTTATTATGGGAAAAATAATTGCTATTGCAAATCAAAAAGGGGGTGTAGGTAAAACTACAACAAGTGTTAATTTAGCAGCTTCTTTGGGTGTTTTAGAAAAAAAGGTTTTATTGATAGATGCAGACCCACAAGCAAATGCTTCTTCTGGTTTAGGCTTAGATGTAGAAGCTATTGAGTTGGGTACGTATCAGGTTTTAGAACATACTATAAATGCAAAAGATGCCATTCTTAAAACAACATCGCCAAACGTAGATATTATCCCTGCACATATAGATTTGGTAGCTATAGAAATTGAATTGGTAGACAAGCAAGAAAGAGAATACATGCTTAAAAAATCTATCAAAAGCATTAAAGAAGAGTATGATTATATTTTAATAGATTGTGCACCTTCTTTAGGTTTAATAACCTTAAACTCTTTGGTAGCAGCAGATTCAGTTATTATTCCTATACAATGCGAATATTTTGCGTTAGAAGGTTTAGGCAAATTATTAAATACCATAAAAAGCGTACAAAACATTCATAATCCTAATTTAGATATAGAAGGTTTGTTGTTAACAATGTTCGATTCTCGTTTGCGATTATCAAATCAAGTAGTAGACGAGGTAAGAAAACATTTTTCTAGCATGGTTTTTGATACAATTATTAGAAGAAATACACGTTTGGGAGAAGCACCAAGTTATGGAGAAAGCATTATTGCTTATGATGCTACTAGTAAAGGTGCAATAAATTACTTAAATTTAGCCCAAGAATTATTAAAAAAGAATTTGTAAAATAATGGCAAAAGCAACAAGGAAACAGGCTTTAGGAAGAGGATTATCTGCTTTATTACAAGAAACACCTAACATTAATTCTGCATCAGACAAGAATGCAGATAAAGTTGTGGGTAATATTATAGAAATAGAATTAGATTTAATTGATGTAAACCCTTACCAACCAAGAACTTATTTTGATGAAGAAGCTTTAAGAGAATTAGCAAGTTCTATTAGAGAATTAGGGGTTATACAACCTATTACAGTTCGTAAATTAGAAGGCAACAAGTTTCAATTGGTTTCTGGTGAGCGTCGTTTTAGAGCATCAAAATTAATAGGAAACCCAACAATACCAGCCTATATAAGATTGGCTAACGACCAAGAAATGCTAGAAATGGCATTGGTTGAAAATATACAGCGTAAAAACTTAGACCCAATAGAAGTTGCACTTTCTTACCAACGTTTAATTGATGAAATTCAGTTAACTCAAGAAGAATTAAGTACAAGAGTGGGTAAAAAAAGATCTACAGTTACCAATTATTTACGTTTGTTAAAATTAGATCCTATTTTACAAACTGGTATGCGAGATGGATTTATTTCTATGGGGCATGGTCGTGCTATGATTAATGTAGATAATACAGAAGATCAATTGGCTATTTACGAAAAAGTTTTACGCGAAAAATTATCTGTAAGACAAACAGAAGACTTGGTAAAAAGTTTAAAAACAGGTTCTATTGCTAAGCCAAAAAAGAAAACTGTAATTCCTAGTTTTGTTCGAGAAAGCAAAAAAGAAATTAGCGAGTTTTTTGGTCATAAAATAGACATTTCTGTAGCTTCTAATGGCAAAGGTAAAATCTCGATTCCTTTTCATTCAGAAGAAGATTTTAATCGAATAAAAAACTTACTAAAATAAGTGCTTTTTAAAAAAATCATACTTATTCTTTTTATTGCATTTTATGCTGCGAATTCTTTTGCGCAAAAAGATTCTACAGATGTAAAAATTAAAGATATAAAAGTTTTAGGCAATACTAACATAAAACCGCAAGGTGTTTACGATCCGTTAGCGCCATCTAAAGCAGCTTTTTATTCTGCAATTTTTCCTGGAATGGGTCAGATTTACAACAAAAAATATTGGAAAGCACCCATTGTTTGGGGGGCATTAGCCATACCAACATATTATTATCAAATAAACAATAACGATTACAAACGTTATAGAACTGCTTACAAATTAAGAAAAGCAGGCTTAAAAGATGAATTTACTTCAGATGATGGAAGCGTTTTAGTATCTACAGCAACCTTAGAAACTGCACAAGAACAGTTAAAAGAAAATAGAGATTTTTCGCTTTTATCAGGAATTTTAATATACGTACTACAAATTGTTGAAGCCAGTGTAAATGCGCATTTGTTGCAATTTAATACGGATGATAATTTGTCTTTAAAACCCGCTTTTATTCCTGATCCAATTCAGTTTGAAGCACCAACAGTAGGATTACAAATTAAATTTACTTTTTAAAATGAAGATTGCACTTTTAGGATATGGAAGAATGGGCAAAGAGATTGAAAAAATTGCAATTTCTAGAGGCCATGAAATAGTAATTCGTAAAGATGCTAAAGATGTTATAGATATTACTTTGGCTGATGTTGCTATAGATTTTAGCATACCAAACTCTGCTTTTGGTAATATTACCAACTGTTTAAACAACAATGTACCTGTAATTTCTGGTACCACTGGTTGGTTAGATAAATATGATGAAGCTGTAGCACTTTGTAAAGAAAAAAAAGGAGGTTTTATTTACGCTTCTAATTTTAGCGTAGGTGTAAATATCTTTTTTGAGTTAAACAAACAATTGGCTAAAATGATGAGTACTTTAAACGAGTATAATGTTTCTATGGAAGAAATTCATCATACCAAAAAATTAGATGCACCAAGTGGCACTGCAATAACTTTGGCAGAAGGTGTTATAGAAAATACTTCTAAAAAAGATTGGGTTTTAGGTGATAATGAAAGTGAAGAAAACATACCTATTGTAGCAAAAAGAATTCCAGAAGTGCCAGGTACACATACAGTTTGGTACAATTCTGAAGTAGATACTATAGAAATTAAACATACTGCACACAACAGAAAAGGTTTTGCTTTGGGCGCAGTAATTGCAGCAGAATGGATTTTAGATAAAACTGGTGTATTTTCTATGAAAGATGTGTTAAACATCTCATAAATACTGTAACATAAAATTAAAGTAGTTACTAACTACTAACTTCTCGAGCGCAGTCGAGAGGTTTTTAAAAAATTAGAATAGCATTCTCGACTGCGCTCGAACTGACAACAATACTGAAATTATGACGTATACACAATGGTTAATTTTCATTCTAGTTATTCAAGTAATTCACTTTTTAGGTACTTGGAAATTGTATGTAAAAGCAGGTAGAAAAGCTTGGGAAGCTGCAGTGCCTATTTATAATGGAATTGTTTTAATGCAAATTATAAAGCGTCCAAAATGGTGGATTATTCTTCTATTTATTCCTATTGTAAATTTGCTGATGTTTCCTGTTATTTGGATAGAAACCATTAGAACTTTTGGCTTTTATAAAAAATTAGATTCCTTTTTAGTAATTGTAACTTTAGGATTGTATATTTTTTACATCAACTATGCTACAGAAGCAAAATACAATGCAGACAGAAGTTTAAAACCTCGTTCAGAATTAGGTGAATGGGTTAGTTCTATTGCCTTTGCAATTATTGCTGCAACTTTAGTGCATACGTATTTTATGCAACCATTTACCATTCCTACATCGTCTTTAGAAAAATCTTTATTAGTTGGTGATTATTTATTTGTAAGTAAATTTCATTATGGAGCAAGAGTGCCATCAACAGTAATTGCAGCACCTATGGTTCACGATTCTTTACCACTTACTGGTTTGGCATCGTATTTAAAAAAGCCGCAATTGCCATATACTCGTTTGCCTGGTATACAAGAAATTAAGAATAACGATATTGTTTGTTTTAACTGGCCTGCAGATTCTTTAGCAACAATGTGGGGTGATAATTCTGGAAAATTCACCTACAAACCTGTAGATAAAAAAACAAATTATGTAAAACGTTCTGTTGGTATTGCTGGTGATTCTTTAGAAATGAGAGATGGTTATTTTTATATTAACGGTAAAAAGAACGAATTGCCTTACAGAGCAAAATTGCAGTTTTACTATACGTTTGAGTGCAAAGAGCCAATTAGCCAAAGTAGTTTTCCTAAGTTTTTATTATCGAAAGAAAGAACTGGAGTTTACAAAATTCTTACAGAATATTGGGAAAACGAAAAAGTACAAACAGCTATTAAAGAAAATGGAAGTCTTTCAAAAATTGGTCAAGATTCTTTATATACAGAAGTCGCTGGAGGTATAAATCCTGATTTTGCAAAAAGACTAAAAATGGTTAATGTTGATAATAAAATCAACATTAATTTAACTGAAGATGAAGTTGCAAGACTTAAAAAATATCCATTAACCTTATCTGTTACTAAAATTAATCATGCAAATGACAATGCCATTTTTCCTCATGTAGAAAAATTAGGTTGGAGTCAAGATAATTTCGGACCAATTTATATTCCTGAAGCTGGAGCCACTGTAAAATTGGATAAAAACTCTTTGCCTTTTTATGAGCAAATTATTAAAAACTACGAGTATAATGATTTGGTTGTAAATGGTGATGATATTTTTATTAACGGAGAAAAAGTTGATAGTTACACCTTTAAACAAGATTATTTTTACTTAATTGGTGATAATAGACACAACTCTTTAGATTCTCGTTATTGGGGTTATGTTCCTTTCGATCACGTTTTAGGAAAACCTGTTATGGTTTGGTTTAGTTGGGATGCAGATGCTCCTAGTTTTGGTGCAAAACTAAAATCAATTCGTTGGGACAGAATGTTTACCACTGTTCACGGAGATGGAGAACCAGTTTCTTACAGATATTTAGTGTTTGCTTTAATTGCACTTTATATTGGTTGGAGTTATTACAAATCTAAAAAGAAAGCATAAGTATTGTTTTAACTTTTTAAATTTAAAACCTAAAAAACTCTTTATAAACTAGTTAACTTTTCTCTTTAGAGAATTAAAAGGGACTTATGTCATTATTTATACCAACCTATTTTTCACCAATTGCTCAGTATGCAGAAATTGTAAAAGCAGATAACGTTTTGTTTGAAGTAGAAGACAATTTTCAAAAGCAGAGTTATAGAAATCGTTGTTATATTTATAATTCTAGTGGCAAACAACTCTTAACCATTCCTGTAAAACATCAAATTAAAAACGGAAGAAAAAAAACTAAAGACACTTTAGTAGAAAATAATTTTCCTTGGCAAGATCAACATTTTAAATCGCTACAAATTGCCTATAGAACTTCACCTTTTTTTGATTTTTTAGAGGATGATATTGCTCCTATTTTTTATAAAAAATATAAGTTTTTGCACGATTTAAATATAGATACTTATCTTTTTATTACGGATGCATTGCAATTGAATTCAGAATTTTCGCTTACTACAGAGTATCAATCAGAAAGTATTGAGAATGATTTTAGAATTTTGGCTGATCGAAAATATCAACCTAAAAAAATTGTTCCAAAATACATTCAAATGTTTGATGATAAACACGGATTTATCCCTAACTTATCCATATTAGACCTTTTATTTATGGAAGGCCCTAATACAATTAGCTTTTTATAATTTTTTTTATAATTTTGTAACTCAGAACTTTCCCCAGCTGCTTAACATTTTTTTAAAATATATATGAATGCATATATTAAAAAAATTTACGGATCAATTTGAGGATATTCCAAAAGAAAGTCTTGACTCATTTATACAATTAGCTTCTAAACAAGAATTTAAAAAGAATGAGTATGTTACCAATTTTAATGAAATACCTACAAACTTTTACATTATAAAATCTGGAATTGTCAGGTCTTATTATGTAGAAGATAATGGAAAAGAATATACCAGATCTTTTTTTAGAGATAATAATCCTACAGGTTCTTTAAAATCTCTTTTGTTAAAAGAACCAAGTAAATTAGCTTATGAATGTTTAACTGATGCTACTTTGTATAAGGTAAATTACTACGATTTTTTGAAATTAACTAAAGAAGATATTGGTTTAGCCAATTTACACTCAAGATTCTTAGAGTCTGTCTTTTTATTAATGGAATCTGAAATTTATAGTTTAGCCATATTAAATGCCACTGAAAGGTATTTAAAACTAAAAAAAGAAATTCCGGATATCGAAAACATTATAGCTCAATACCATATTGCTGCTTATTTAAATATATCTGCTGTACAATTAAGCAGAATTCGTAAAAAATTATACTCTAAATAATTCTATTAACATAGGTAAAGTTTTAAATGCCAAATAATATTTATTATTGCAAAGTAATAAATAAAATTCCCCCATTTTTTTATTATAAACTAAAAAAGGTTTATTTTAAATAAACCTTTTTAGTTTTTTATGATAAAATTCGCAATACACTATTCACTTCATTTTTTAATACCCCTTTTATTTTCTTACTTTTTCTTTAGAAAAAACTGGAAAAGTATTTATTTAATTTTTCTATTATCGATGTTGGTAGATGTAGATCATCTACTAGCAAATCCTATTTTTGAAGAAAACAGATGCAGTATTAACTTTCATCCTTTGCATTCTTATATCGCGATTTGCTTTTATGCAGTTGGTTTATTTTTTAAAAAAGTTAGAATACTCTGTGTAGCGTTGTTGTTTCATATGCTAACAGATTTTATAGATTGTTATTTATAAAATCTTTTAAAGATTCGATTGATATCATCAGAAATATGTAATTTGATTATCAAAATAAAATAAACCACAGTAATAAGAATACTTTTTAAAATGATGTTTATAATTGGATGAATTGGGAATTTAAACAGATAAATATTGCTTATTGTAAAATCCCAAAAATTAAAAACCAAATACAAAACAGTAATTATAATAAACATTACAAAAGTTTTGTTGGTAAAAGGCGTCATTAAAAATTTTCTTTTTACAAATATCAATCTAAAAGTATTGGCTGCAAAAATGACTATTAAAGTGGCAAAAGCCAAGCCATCAGTACCCATTTCTAACTCGTAATAAAAAAGTTTATTTAAAAAATACACAGAAAAAGCCATTCCTAAACTTAAAGGCAAAACAATTCTATAAAACTTAGAATTATTGATAATTGCCCCATTATTGCCTAAAAAACCATTGTACATTTTAAGCAAAGAAATCATAAAAACCACTAAAGTTCCACCTGCATATTCTTTTGGTAACAAATTAAACAATTGGTGAATGTTTGCATTAATCAACACAAAGAAAAAGCCACTAATCAATAATAAATTAATAGAGCTTTTTTTGTATAAAGAAGCCACTTCTTTATGATTTTCTTCATTTAACGTTTTAGAAGTTAATGGCTGTAAAATATTTAACATGGCTCTACTTGGTGCTTCTATAAAAGAACCAATAAACACTGCAACAGAATAATAAGCTGCTTTTTCTAGAGTTTCTTTTCCAGGAATCATAAACTTATCAATATCTAAAATTATGGCTCCTGCACTACCAGCCAAAATTATATACAGCGAAAAACGTAGAATTTCTTTAAAATTATCGGGTGTAGAAAAAGTGAATTTCGGAAAATACAAACTAAAGGCATAAAACATCATTACAAACATTCTTAAAAAATAAGCTGCTGTTAGGTAATAAATGAATTCTGATTTGGTAATCCAATCAAAATAAACTGCAAATAATAGCATCATAACTACTGCCCTATTCCAAAGTTCTTTTAAAATATTACCAAAAACCGATTGAAACTGCACTTTTGCCCAAGCATAAAAAACCTCGAAATAAGCACAGGTAAATGCCACCAAATAAATTACAAAGGTGTATTCTTTTATAATTGGGTTTTCTTCGGATAAATAGTTACTAATTTCTTCGTAAAATAAATTACCAAAAAATCCCATTGGTATTGCTATCAATAAAGGTAAAAATAGCACAGAAGATAAAAACTTATCTTTCTCTATTTTAGTAAAATAACTCGAAAAGAATTTTACAATAGTATGATGAATTCCTAATGCAATTAAAGGCATTAATATGTTTGAAGTTGCCAATAAATAAGTAACCAAACCATAATACTCATCTTCTAAAAAACGAGTGTATAAAAACAAAGTATTTATACCACCAATGGCAAAACCTAAATATATAAAAAGTGTATTTTTAAAAGACTGTTTTAATACGATTCCCATTTTACGATGTCATACTTTTTAAGATGATGGCTAATTGTGCTGTTAAATTTTTACGATGATATTGCTCAACGTTTTTAGAATCTACTTGTAAAAATCCTTCTTTATATTTTTGATACAATTCTTTAATTTCTGAGGATAGTTTGGCTTCGTTATCGAAACCAACAACAACTCCAGCATTTGTATTTTCTAATATTTCTGATAAATCTGCTTTTTCTGGACCTATGGCTAAAATAGGTCTTTTTGCGGTTAGATATTCAAAAAGTTTGCCTGTTAAAATACCTTCCGATTTTTTTACATTCGGAATTAACAACAGCAAAACCTGTGCTTTTTTCTGATAAACAATTGCTTCTTTGTGAGAAACATATCCTTTAAACTCTGTTTGATTTATTAAATTATGCTGAACGATTTCCTTTTTTACATCATTAGAAATATCACCAATAAAATTTAATTTTAAATCGTTTTTAAAATCTTGATTTTCTAAACATAAATTTTCTAAAACCCTGAATAACAATGTAGGATTACTCTGTTTTGGTAGCAAACCAATATAAGAAATGGTGAATTTTTCTTCTAACTTTACACTGTTTTGATGGGTTACTTCATCATCAAAACCATTAGTAATTACCTCTACTCTTTTGGCTTTTTTATCGAACTCATTTTTTAACGTATTGCTAACAGTTAACACACAATCTGCGGTTTTAAAAACAGAATTTTCTAACTTTACATTTTTCTTTTTTGCAAAAGAAAGCTGATTAAATTCTTTATTATAATACAAGTCTGACCAAGGATCTCTAAAATCTGCCAACCATTTTACATTATTTTTATTGCAGATTTTTTTGGCAATTAAATGCATACTGTGAGGCGGACCTGTAGAAATTACGACATCAACTGGTGTATCTTTTAAAAATTGAGTTAAGAATTTAACTGAAGGTTTTACCCAAAATATTTTTGGATCTGGTATAAAGAAATTCCCTCTAACAAAAGATAGAAATCCACTGTTAGTGCTATTAGAAATGTCTTTTTTTTGTTGATTTTTCTTTTTCCAAAACAGTACATCTGTTGGTTCCCAAATAGGTTGCTGTACTACTTTTACTTCTTTAGGAATTTCATTTAGTAAAGAATTGTCTTCTTTTGGATAATTTGCATTGGCAACAGTATACACAATAGGTTCAATGCCAAAACTTTGTAAATATTTTACAAATTTTAACCAACGTTGAACGCCAGAACCACCTGCAGGAGGCCAATAATATGTAATGATGAGTACTTTCAATCTGTTAAATTATCGTATAAATGTATGAGCTTTTTTGATGTTTGTTCCCAAGAAAACTCGTTTCTCACAAAACCTTTTCCATTTGCACCAAGTTCATTTCTTAGGGCTTCGTTTTTATATAATTGCATGGTTTTATCAGCAAAATCAGTTACATCTTCTGCTTTGTGCACCAAACCAGATTTGTAATTTTCTGTCAAGTTTTTTTGAGCGGTAGCATCACTAACCAACAAAGGTTTTCCAAAACTCATATATTGAAAAATTTTGTTGGCGTAAGTAGTATCATGATGTAAATTTCTGTGCAAAGGAGAAATACAAATTTCACTCGATAATATATACGAACTAAAATATTTGGGATCTTTCCATCCTAAAAAATCTACATACACTTCTACTTTTAAATCTTTTGCTAATTGTTTTAGAATAGCATCTGTTGAGTTTTTACCAACAACAACTAGTTTAATATTCGGGATTTTATCACTCAAAAAAACTAGTGATTTAATAGCAGTTTGCAAACCTCTTCGTAAACCAGTATCACCAATATAAAGCAACACAAAATGATGAGAATATCGATTTAAAATTTCTGGAAAAGTGGCATATTTTGTAAAAAATTCTTTACGTACTGTGTTAGGAACATCAATAATTTTATCAGATTTTATCTGTAATCTCTTTACAATTTCGTTCTTAGATTCTTGGGTAACCACAATAACCTTGTCCGCTTTTTTAATAAATTTTTCTTCGTTCTTTTTCCATTTTTTTGGAGAGATCAAATACTTACCAGGAAATTTAGTTAAATGCGGATAGAACTTCATAATCTCAGGTCTATTTTCGTGCAAATCTAAAATAGTTGAAAGGTTTAATTTTTTATTGGCACTAAAAACGGTGTCTGCAATTCTAATATCATGAATATGAATTGCTTCTATCTTATTTTCAATTAAAAAATGTTGAATTTTATCCTTTAGCATCCATTTGTAAAAAGCAAAAGTGTAGGCTAAAGCCGATAATTTATAGGTAAGTTTATTAGACAAATAGCGTTTTACTTGAATTTTATGAATATGTTCTGAGGATGCTTGGCTATCATCATAAGTCAAACAAAAAAGAAAAACAGCATGCCCTGCATTGATTAATGCAATAGCCTCGTTTTCTACTCTAGGATCAGGAGGAAACTCCTCATCTAAAATCATTCCTATATTCATATATACTACTTTCTTTCTGCAAAAACAGCATAATATCTAGGTGTAAACTTTCTTAAAATGGGTCTAAAACCAATCTTTTTAATTGGGCTTGTCCATTTTAATTTGTCTTTAATTACCCAACCCGATTTTTCTAACAACCAATCAAATTGCCAATCTTCAAATTCGTGATAATGTCTATCCCACATGTCAGTTTTGCTTCTGTAAGCTTTTGCAAACCATAATTTTAAAGGAATTGTAGTAATTAATTTAGTTGCTTCAATTTCTCTTAACACGTTAAATGGAGCTATTAAATGCTCAAAAATTTCAAAAGCAGAAACTGCATCAACTTTATGTTTTTTAACAATTTCGGGTAAAAGATCTAAATCTTCGCCTTCAGTATTAATTACAGTGTAACCATTTTCTTCCATTATTTCAGAAAACGGATTTCGAACACCTAAATCTAATATTGTAGCTGGTGCAGGAACTGTTTTTTGCAAAAAAGCCAATGTATGTTCGTATCTTTTTTTGGGTAGTTTCTTATACATGTTTCGCTCCTTTTTTCTTCTTTTTCTCATCATAAAACAACCAACCTAAAGTTACTAAAAGCAATAAACTATAAGAGGCTAAAGAAATAAAACTTCCTTTCTGAATTACTTTGGGTTCGAATTTAAAAACAATTTTATGCTCGCCTGCAGGAATTTTCATCCCTCTTAAAACATAATTCACTCTATAATGTGGCACCAAATCATTATCCATATAAGCATTCCAACCATCTTTATAATAGATTTCAGAAAAAACAGCAAATTGTTCTTTTTCTGATTTTGATTGATAGCTTAAAGTAGTAACATCATAATTTAACAACTCAATGGTAGCTGTTGAATCTTTTTGAATATCAAAATTTATATTTTCTGACAATTTACTTTTGTCTAAAACAGCAGTCGTTTTTGTATTTAGAGAATCTAGCGCTTTTATTTCTTTGTTAGCAGAATTCACCAATTTTACTTCTTCTACAAACCATGCATTGCCATTGGCATCCGGATTTAATTGTGCTTGTTTTTTACCTTCATTATCTGCAACAATAAAATATTTAGTATTTAACATATTTAATACTTGCATATTATTCTTTGCAATTTGAAAATCGAACAGTTCTTTGTAACGCCCCATTTTTGCTGCATGATAACCTCCTATGGATTGATGAAAATAAGAAGTTGCTCCATCTTGCATAGGATTCGTAGCAAAATTGGCCACTCTATAATGTGTTTTATCTTCTAATATTTGTTTATCTGCATTAGAGGCTATAAATGGTTTTTCTACTCTTCTAGAAGGTTTAAAATCAGATTCGTTTACGTATTTTTTATTTACAGATATTAAATCGAATAAAATAAAAACCAACAAACCAATCATTGCATATTGTTGTTTTAATTTGTTTTTTAAGAAAAACCACAACACACCTGCAGATAAAATCACTAAAATTAAAGAACGTAAAGTATCCATTAATAACATCGATTTTCTATCAGCAATAACAGCATCAATTAAACCAGGTAAATCATTGTAATTAGCATCTCTTATTCCTTGAAAAGTTGAAAAACTGTGAGCTAAAATAAAACCAAAAATAATTAGTCCTCCAAAAGTAAAAACTGCTTTTTCTAGTGCTTTTAATTTCTTTTTATCCGATTTTTTTGATGTAAAGAATTCTTTTAAAGCCAAAACTCCTAAAATTGGCACACACAATTCCGCTATAATTTGTATAGATGAAACTGCTCTAAATTTATTGTAAAGAGGAACATAATCGATAAAAAAGTTGGTTAAAAATTCAAAATTTCTACCCCAACTTAACAAAATAGAAAATACTGTGGCTGCCACCAACCATTGTTTTAATCTTCCTTTTACTAAGAAAATACCTAAGAAAAATAAGAAAAACACAACTGCACCAATATAAGCAGGAGCTTCTATAATGGTTTGGTCTCCCCAATACGTTAACACTTGTTTCGAATAATCGTCTGCAACTTTTTTACCCGCTTTTTGTTGTATCAATTGATAAAAATTAGAGTTTTTACTCAATTCCTCTACAGTTCCACCACCCATAAAACGCGGTACAAACAAGTTAAAAGTTTCTAATTTGGCGTAACTATATTCTGTAATGTAGGCTTTATCTAATCCTTTAGTTGCTTCTTTTTTAGATCCGTCTGCATTTATAGTTAATTCAGATTTACCTCTGGTACTATAATCTGCATATTCTTTCATTGCCATTAATCTAGGCGCATTTGCACCAATACCTAAAACCACCGCAGCAATAATTACTGCTGCTTGTTTTATAAATCTAGGAATCGTGTTTTCTTTAATTGCATTTATCAGTTCAACAATTCCTAAAATTAACAAACAAAAACCTAAATAATAGGTCATTTGTATGTGATTGGTGTAAATTTCTAAAGCCATTGCCAAACCAGTAACAATAAAACCTAACACGTATTTCTTTTGAAAAACCCACAAAATACCCGCCAAAACTAAGGGCATATACCCTATTGCATGAGCTTTTGCGTTATGGCCAGGTACAAAAATGATGATTAAGTAAGTAGAAAATCCGAAGGAAAGTGCACCTAAAATGGCCAATCTCCATTCTATTTTTAATGCCATCATTAACACAAAAAAACTTAAAAAATATAGAAAAGTATAATCAGCTGGTCTTGGTAAAAAACGAATTGTTCTGTCTAAAGTTCTTACAAAATCATAAGGATAATAAGCGCTTATTTGATAGGCTGGCATTCCACTAAAAGAAGCCCCTGTCCAATAAGGTTCTGTATTTTTATCGGCTCTAAAATCTTTAATTTCTTTGGCCATTCCTGTAAATTGCGTAATATCAGATTGGGCTATTTTTTGTCCTTTTAAAACAGGATGAAAATACATTACAGAAGCTATTACAAAAATTGCGATAGCAATTACATATGGAAATAGTTTTTTAAGTTTCAATGGCTTAATTTAAGAGTTTAGTTTTTGTTGATGTAATTTCTTTATAAAATAGGGTTATTCTATTTCTTCAAAATCTACATATTCGCCCACAGAATTTTTACTTTGTGTAGTAGTTCTTGGTGCTTTATCTATAATGGTTTCTCCTTCTTTTATATTACTTTTTGGTTGCTCTGTTCTACCACCAAACTGTTCTTCAGCTTTTTTCTGCATGGTATCTGCAACTTTTTTCATCAAAAAAGGCGCTAATAATTTTGTTAAAAATTTAAGAGCGTAATAAATAATTAAAATAAAAAAAATAGTTTTTAATAAACCCATTTTGTATTAGTATTAAAAAATCTATCAAAAATAACAATTTGATAATAATTGTAGCGTTAACAAACTATAAAACTTTAACAAAGCTAAAAAAGTATGCAATACTTTTAAAAACAGCATTTTTGTTCTATGTTTGTTTAGCGATTCAGTATTAAAATTAAAATTGTTTGTTGATAATGAAAAACCCTAAATTGAAAATCTTTCTTTTCTTCTTTCTATTGTGTTTTTCATCAATTTATAGCCAATATACTGAAGTTATAAACTCAAACAAACCCGGTTTTTCTGAAAGTCCTTATAGTGTAGGTACAGGTGTTTATCAGTTTGAAAGTAGTATTTTTTTTAGAAACACATCTATAGAACCTACATTTTCTAGACCACAATCTTTAGGGTTCGACATGCTTTTTAGAACCAGTTTTTTTCTAGAAAAATTAGAAATTAATGCACAAGCAAGTTATCAAAGAGATAAAATTGCGTTTAAAAACATTTTTACTTCTCATTATTTTACCACAGGCTTAAGCAAATTTACAGTTGGTGCAAAATATTTAATATTTCAGCAAGAATATGAAGATAAAAGTAAAGAAGTTAGAAGCTGGAAAAAAAGGTTTGCTTTCGATAAAAAAAGGCTCATTCCTTCTGTGGCCATTTATGCAGGATTAAATACCAACTTTGTAAGTGAGTTTTACAAAACAGAACGTGTATCGCCTAAAGTTGGTTTATTATTACAACATAACTTAAGTTCTAAATTTAATGTAATTACCAATGTTTTTTATGATCAAATAGGAACAGATTTTTCAGAATTATCTTATATAATTACAGGTACTTATAATTTTAGCGATCGCTGGTCTACTTTTTTAGAAAATCAAACACAGTTTCAAAAATATCAAAACAACACCAATTTAGGATTTGGTTTGGCATATTTATACAGTAAAGATTTACAAATAAATTCATCTGTTAGATTGCTCTCTGAAAACAAAGCAACTGGTATTTATGCAGGTTTTGGAGTTTCTTACAGAATAAACAAACACAAAGATTCTTACAAAGAGTTAGATGAAAATGGAAGAGAAATAAAAGAATCGCCAATTTCTAATTACAATAAAAAGGAAAAAGGTTTCTTTAGCAGAATTTTTGGTATTTTTACAAAAAAGGAAAAGAAAAGAACCAAACGTACAAGAAGCCGTAAAAGGAAAAACTAACCCCCATAGAAAGTATGATTACCTTAAAACAAGCCAAAACTAAAAGAGAAATAAAACGATTTGTTTTATTTCCGTTTTCGTTATACAGAAATAATAAATATTGGGTTCCGCCAATTATTAAAGATGAAATTGCCAATTTCGACGCTAAGAAAAATCCTGTTTTTAAAAATGCTGATGCTCAATTTTGGTTAGCTTACCGAGGTAAAAAAATTGTTGGTAGAGTGGTAGCCATTATCAATTGGTATGAAGTAAACAATCAACAAATCAAAAAAATGCGTTTTGGTTGGTTTGATGTTATTGATGATCTAGAAGTAAGCAAAGTGCTTTTAGATAAAATAAATGAAATAGGTAAAGCAAATAATTTAGAATATATAGAAGGCCCAGTAGGTTTTAATAATTTAGATAAAACAGGTGTACTTATTGATGGTTTTGATCATCAAGGCACTATGATAACTTGGTACAATCATCCTTATTATAAAGATCATTTAGAGCAATTAGGTTACGTAAAAGAAAAAGAATATTTAGAAAATAAATTTAAATTTAAAAATGTTGATGCTGTTTATTTTAATAGAGTAAGCAACATTATAAAAAAGCGTTTTAAACTAAAGGCATTAGATTTTACAAAAACAAAGGAAATTTTACCTTACGTAGATGAAATGTTCGAAGTTTTTAGTGCCTCATACTCTAAATTATCAACCTTTGTACCTATTTCAGATGATCAAATAGAGTATTTTAAGAAAAAATACATCACCTTTATTAACCCTGAGTATATAAAATTTGTGGTTAACGAAAACAACAAACTTATTGCGTTTGCCATTGTTATGCCATCGTTTTCGGAAGCATTACAAAAAGCAAAAGGTAAATTATTTCCCTTAGGCATGTTTCGTTTGCTAAAAGCAAGAAAACATTCTAAAGACGTTACTTTTTACTTAATTGGTGTTCATCCAGATTTCCAAAATAAAGGAGTAACAGCAATAATTTTTGATCAGTATGCAAAAACTTTTGAAAAAAGAGGCATTGTAAATTGTATTAGAACTCCTGAGTTAGAAGAAAATGAATCCATCAGAAAAATTTGGGAAGATTTTAATCCTCAAACACACAAAAGAAGAAGAACTTATAGAAAGAGTATTCAGTAGGTCTTTTAGCTTTTAGCAAAAATTAAAAATATAAATGCTTACAACTTTTTACTTTGATATTTTGTTCCTAGTTCAATCTGTAACTATGTAAATTTGTTACTAATTTTAACTTTTACCATTTACCAATGCAGTTATTTTATAATTCTGATCTTACAACTACCTCTTCTTCCATTACTTTTGATAAAATTGAAAGCAGACATATTGTACGTGTTTTAAGAAAAAAACAAGATGATGTTTTGCACATTACCAATGGAAAAGGTTTTTTGTTCGATGCAAAAATTACCATTGCTAGTGATAAAAAATGCATTGCAGAAATTATAGCTCATCAAGAAAAACAAAAACCTTGGGACTATTATTTACATATAGCGATTGCACCCACGAAAAATAACGATAGAATTGAATGGTTTTTAGAAAAAGCCACTGAGATTGGTATAGATGAAATTACACCAATTATATGTAATAATTCAGAACGTAGAGTAGTAAAACTAGAACGATTCGAAAAAATCATTCAGTCTGCCATGAAACAATCTTTAAAATTCACGCTTCCAAAACTAAACCCTTCAGTAAAGTTTCATGAATTTATCAACCAAGAGTTTGAAGGCAAAGTTTGTATAGCGCATTGTGAAGATGATGATAAAACATTACTTAAAAACAGTATAAATCCATCAGAAAAAATTACCATTTTAATTGGCCCAGAAGGCGATTTTTCTTTGGATGAAATTAAAAAAGCTTTAGAAAAAAAATTCACTCCAATTTCTTTAGGCGAAAGTAGACTAAGAACCGAAACTGCTGCTTTAGTTGCTGTAAATACAGTTTCTTTTGTAAATCAGTAAAATCATTTTTACTATCTTGCTATAAATTTTTTCAAAATTTATGAAGCAATTTATAACGCTCTTAGTATTCTCTTTTTTTTTACAGACAAACGCACAAGAGGTTGCCATTCTAAAATACAATGGTGGTGGAGATTGGTATGCAAACCCCACTGCAATACCAAACTTAGTTGATTTTACAAACCAAAATATAAAAACCAATATTTCTAAAAATCCGCAGACTGTAGAAGTAAACAGCGAAGATATTTACAACTATCCCATACTTTTTTTAACAGGTCATGGTAATGTTTATTTTTCTGATGATGAAGCACAAAATTTAAAAAACTATTTAATTTCTGGCGGATTTTTACATATTTCTGACAATTATGGTTTGGATAAATTTATAAGAAGAGAACTCAAAAAAGTATTTCCTAATTTAGAGTTTCAAGAAATTCCTAGCAACCATCCTATTTACAATCAAACCTTTAAATTTCCAAACGGAATTCCTAAAATTCACGAACATGATAAAAAACCAGCGCAGGGTTTTGGACTTTTTTACGAAGGTAGATTAATTGTTTTTTACGATTATGAAACCGATTTAAGTGATGGTTGGGAAGATCAAATTATACACAACAACCCAAAAGAAGTTAGAGAAAAAGCCTTAAAAATGGGCGCAAACATTATTGAGTATGCGTTTACAAATTAGCTGTTAGCTGTTAGCTGTTAGCAAAAATGAAAATCCTTTTAAACTTTAAATTTTAAACCCTAAATCTTGAATCTTGAAACTAAAACAAGAATATGCAAAACGAAATAAACATAGATGCCATAAAAATAAACTTCGATTCTAGTGGATTGTGGGTGTTAAACATTGCCATTGCTATTATTATGTTTGGAGTTGCTTTAGCCATTACTGTAGACGATTTTAAACGACTATTAAAAAATCCTAGAATTGTATTTGTTGGTGTCTTATCGCAATTTATACTTTTACCTGCGCTAACGTTTGTCGCTATTTTATTGATAAAACCTCATCCTAGTTTTGCTTTAGGAATGATGATGATTGCTGCTTGCCCAGGAGGAAATGTATCGAACTTTTTTAGTAAAATGGCTGGTGGTAATGCAGCACTTTCTGTTAGTTTAACTGCTTTTGCTACCTTAATTTGCATTTTTATGACACCTTTTAATTTGCAGTTTTGGGGTAGTTTATATGGACCTACAAACCAAATTTTAAAAACAGTAGAACTCAATTGGGTAGATTTATTAAAACTGGTTTCTCTAATTTTAGGAATTCCATTAATCTGTGGAATGCTTATTAAACATTACCATTCAGAAATGGCTGGTAAAATAGAAAAGGTTTTAAAACCATTGTCTATGTTGGTTTTTATTGCTTTAATTTTTATTGCATTTTCTCAAAATTTAGACGTTTTTGTAAATCATATTCACCATGTTTTACTTTTGGTGATTTTTCATAACATTTTTGCTTTTATCTTAGGATTTTACACCGCAAAAGGTTTTGGCTTAAATAAAAAAGACTGTAAAACGATTGCTATGGAAACAGGAATACAAAATGGTGGTTTAGGTTTATTACTGATTTTTGGTTTTTTTGATGGTTTAGGAGGCATGGCTTTATTAGCTGCGTTTTGGGGTATTTGGGACGTTTTTTCTGGAATGGCTTTAGCCACTTTCTGGGGACGCACAACAAAGAGTTGAAATAAATTACTCGCGACGATTCATTTAAATCAACTCTTTTAAAATCATTTTTTAGAACTTGTTGGGGAAACGAAGTTAAGGGGTAAACTAAAAAAAGATTCTGTTATATTTTTTGTACTATAAATATAAAAGATATCTAAAATATAAAATATGATTTAAATCATATATAAACGCTTAACCCTTAATTATTCTTAAAATTTTAAAATATTTGGGTTGATTTTAAATATTTTAGAGCAATCTAAAAACACAAAACAGATACGAAAAGCAATGTTTTTAGCATAAAAAAAAAGTGTTGTATTAGATTAAACGATTGATAAGGTGAAATACATAAAAAAAATATGGTACCAGAGTGTAAAAGTTTTTTTAAAAATTAGCTTAAACTTTTATGCAAAAAAAATTAAGATTTCTGGTAGACAAAACATCCCCAAAAAAGGTGCAGTTTTGTTTGCCATCAATCATCCAAATGCATTGATGGATCCTTTGTTTGTAACTACTTTTAACCCTAGAGAAAATCACTTTTTGGTTAGAGCTGATGTTTTTAAAAAAACACTGATAAAAAAAGCTTTAAGTTCTTTAAACTTAATGCCCATTTATAGAATTAGAGACGGAATTAAACAACTTTCTAACAACGACGAAGTTTTTGAAAAATGCTTTAACATTTTAAAAAACAAAGAAACTTTAATTATTTTTCCACAAGGTGGCCATTCTAGAGACAGAAACATTAAACCTTTAAGTAAAGGGTTTACCAGAATCGTTTTTGGTGCTTTAGAGCAAAATCCTGATTTAGAAATTGCTGTAATTCCTGTGGGTATTACCTATCAAAACTCTTCTAGTTATCCTTGTAAAGTAGCTGTAAATTTTGGGAAAGTAATAGATTCTAGAGCCATTTTTAACGCCAACGAAAAACCCAAAGCCATTAATATTTTAAAAGCAGCTGTAAGCAGTCAGCTCCAAAAACTTACTGTTCATATTCCTGATGATGAAAATTACCAACATGTTTTAAGTAAATTAAATAAAGCAAATGTAGATTATACAAAAGTAGCGCAAGTAAATAAAATGATTGCAGAAAACAGTTTTCCTAAGCCTGTAAAAAAATCGATAAATCTTTTAAAACCGCTGTTTTATATCATTCTTTTAAATAGTATTTTCCCTTATTTAATCTGGAAAAAAATGAAGAAAAACATTCAAGAAATTGAGTTTGTAGATACCATGAGATATGCTGTAAATGTAATTGCTTTTCCTATTTTTTATTTACTACAAGCACTACTGATCTCTTTTTTCTTTGGATGGAAAATTGCAGTTTGCTATTGGATAGCTTCTTACCTAGTCATATTTATTTACACAAAATTTTCACCAACAAATACCGAAGATTTTTAATTTCTCACTCTTTTTCTGAAAAAATAGCTTATTTTACTTTAGATATAACAAATTAAAAATTGGCATATCTGAAAAGAATTGCAAAAACGCTAAAAGCCAGCAAACACGTTTAGCCCAGATTGAACGGCTTGTTTGAGCTCTTTTTTAAGCTTTTTCAGCTTAAAAAAAGCGAGTAGTGAAAGCTGGAAATAGCTTCAAAAAAAAATATAAAAACTATTCTAAAACAGCATCTTGAATAATTTGCTGAATTTCTGTTCTAATATTTTCTTTTACCAAACCTCTGTTTTCCATGGTTGGGTAAGTTCTGTTAGACAGAAAAACATACACAATTTCGCTTTTTGGGTCTGCCCAAGTAAACGTGCCTGTAAAACCAGAATGCCCAAAGCTTTCATCGGAAACACAACCACAAGTAGCTTTTACATCTGGATCTAATTGTGGTTTATCGAAACCTAAACCTCGTCTTACTTTTTTATCTTGATAATAACGATGGTTAAATTTGTCTATGGTTTCTGTATTTAAATATCTTCTACCACCATAAAACCCTTTTTGCAAATACATTTGCATAACTTTGGCAACATCGTTTGCATTGGCAAATAAACCTGCATGCCCTGCAACACCACCTAACATTGCTGCTCCCATATCATGCACGTTTCCTTGTAATAATTGATTTCTAAAATAATCGTCTTTTTCTGAAGGCACAATTACAGATTTATTAAACTTTTTTAGTGGCAAATACGTCATTCTATCTGCACCTAAAGGACTATAAAACTTTTGATTTACCAATTTATCTAAAGACTTTCCGTATTTTTTTTCTAGTGCTTCTTTAAATAAATAATAGCCTAAATCGCTGTACTTATACCCTTCTTTTTCTCTTTGATCTACTTCTTTTATGTATTTGTAAATGCTGTCTTTGTAAGAACTTGTAATAAATAAATTTTCGGCAACTTTTACATTGTATCTTCCTGTTTTTGTTGTTCTGTAAAACTGGGCAGAATTTTTATGTGTAATGCTATCTTTTGTTTTTAAGTAAAAAGGAATCCAAGCTGGTAACTTACCAAAATGCGATAAAATTTCTTTTACAGAAACATCTGCTTTATTGGTTGCTGCAAAACTTGGTAAAATATCTCGAATACTTGCAGATAAAGGAATTTTCTCTTCTTCTTCTGCCTGCATAATTAAAGGCAATGAAGCTAATATTTTTGTAAGCGAAGCAAGATCGTACAAATCAGAGTTTTTTACTTCTCTTTTTTTTTGATCTGTATGATAACCAAAACTTTTATTGTAAACTACTTTTCCTTTTCTTGCTACCAAGACCTGAAATCCGGGGGCCATTTTTTGTTCTAAAATGGTTTTAGCAATGGTATCTATTTCTGCTAATTTTTCTGATGATAATTGAGCTGCTTCTGGAATGCTGTATTCTAACCTAGCCAAATCGTAAGTGTCTATTCCAAAACCTACTTTAAATTCTTTGCCAATAGAAACTGGTAATTTTCCTTTGGCTTTTAGCGCTCCAAAAATAATCTGAGCAGAAATTTCTTGTGCCAATTTACTATTTTGATAAGACACCAATAAACTTTCTATATTGGTAAAACTTTTTAGTTGTAATAAACTATAAGGACTAGCAAAAACATCTAAAATCACATTTTTTTGCCTTGCAATTTCTTGCAACCAAACCAATTCTTTTTGCTTAAACTTGTAACTTTTCCAAGGATGTGCATTCGATTTATGAAAACCAATTATTACTTGATTGTATGGTTGCAACTTTTTTAACAATCCGTCTAAATTACTATCAGCAATAACATCTACTTTTGTGTAATTCTTTAACATATTTACAAAATGGTAGCCTACATCATCTCCTAATTTTACATACGCTATTTTTTGATAATCTAAATTTGCTAAAGGTATGTTTTGCTCTTTATTCTTAACTAAAGTAATCGAGTTTTCTACCAATTTTCTATGCAGTAATTCGTCTTTTGTACGATTTAAATCTGTGCTTAAATTTTCTAAAACTACAGGTTTATAATTGTGCAAACCCATCCAATATTTTGCCTTTAAAATTTTACGAACCGAAAAATTTAAACGCTCTTCAGATAATGTTTTTAGTAAAATAGCTTGCTTAATTAAACGAACACTTGCTGGCACATCTTGCGGAATTAACAACAAATCGTTACCTGCTTGTAGGGCTGCCAAATCAATCTCTGCAGAAGTTGCATAATTTGATGCTCCTTTCATATTTAAACCATCAGTAATAACCAAACCATTAAAACCGAGTTCTTTTTGCAACAAATTTGTTACTACATTTTTAGACAAAGAAGTAGGCAAGTTGGTATTAGATTCTAAACTAGGTATATTTAAATGCGCTGTCATTACACTACCTACACCAGCATCAAAAATTTTTCTGTACGGATACAGTTCAATAGAGTCTAAACGTGCTTTATCAAAATTTAAAACGGGTAAAGTATGGTGAGAGTCTGCTGCAGTATCTCCATGACCTGGAAAATGTTTGGCATTTGCCATTACTCCGAATTTTTGCATTCCTTGTGTAAAAGCAATTGCTTTTTGAGCCACGTTTTCTTTGCTTTCTCCAAAAGAACGGTTACCAATAATTGGATTTTCTGGATTTACATTTACATCTACAACTGGTGCAAAATTAATATGGATTCCTAATCGTTTGCAATGTTCGCCTAAATGTTCGCCAAATTGTTTTACTAGTGCATCATTTGTAATGGCGCCTAAAGTCATATTCCAAGGAAATCGATATGTATTTTCTAAACGCATGTCTAAACCCCATTCACCATCAAAACCAATCATTAAAGGCAATTTAGATAAGGCTTGATATTTATTATTTAAAACAGCTTGTTTTTCTGGTGTACCTTGCATAAAAATTAAATTACCTACATGATATTTTGTAATCATTTCTGTAATAAAATCTTCGTGTTTTTGATCTAAATTAGAATAAGCTTGCACCATGAATAATTGACCTATTTTTTCATCAATGGTCATATTAGTCAGAATACTATCTACCCAAATATTTTGAGCTTCGAAATCTTTAGTTCTTAAAGGGTCTATGGTTTGTGCATTTGCTTTAAAAAAGAATGCAATACATAGCATTAAAAATATTTCTTTTTTCATTTAAATACGATCTATTTTTTGGGGCGTTTTAACAGGCTTTCCATTATATCTTTTTTTTGTGATTCCTGCAATGTCATTGAGTGTTAATAAGTCTATCTCTCACTAAAAAAGAGATTACTTCATTCGTACCTCATTTCGTAATGACGCTTATTTAAAAATTAAAAAAAAGGATGCCATTTCAATCCTTAACGCAACTTGTTTGGTAGTTTATTTTCTTTTTAAAATCAATTGTTATACCAAAAAGCGTTTGTGCCAACTTTCTTTTGCAGGAACCTCCCAATTGTTTTCAAAATCTTCTTTTGTACTTACCATATTATTAAAAACAATGGTTTCTGGAGTTATTTTCTTTGCTGCAGCAAATTTCTGAAAATCGGACAATTTTACTAAATTAATATGATTATTATCTTTAAAAGTGATGTTCATTTTATTCATTAAATCTAGTTGCAATTCTTTTTCTAATTCTTGCACAAAACGTACAGAACTGTCTATAGAACAACCAGAAACATTGTTAAAACTTTCATCTACAGCTAAAACCAAAAACTGATTGTATTTTATGGTAAAAGAGCCTTTTAAGTCATCTCCATGTCTGGTCCAATTATTAATAAATTCTTCTGCTTTTGTTGCTATAAATTCAACTTCTTTATTGGTAAATTCTCTGTCTGATTGATAAATCCAAACTCTAGAATTATCTGGTAAATTTTTATATTTTGTAAACATTTCTTACTATAATTTTATCAATAGCCTATCCATTAAGACCTTTCAGGTTTTACAACCTGAAAGGTCTTGAAATAGATCTATCTTAAATTAAACTTTTGTTGTAAAGCCGCTAATTTTTCTTCGTCTGACATGGTGTTTTTTGGTGCAGACATTCTTTCTTTAATTTGTTTTAAAACCTTTTTGGTATAAAGAGGAAAATCTGCGTTTTGTATCCAATTGTAATATCCTGGATTTTCTTTTAACACTTCTTCTACTGTTCTGCCTTTGTATTTTCCGAAAGAAAAAATCTCTTGATCTTCATCATTCATCAAAATAAAACCAGCAAAATCGGCTCTTTTTCCATGAGTTGAATATTCGCTTAAATCATCAACTGTATTTCCAATATCATCATATTTATCTAATTGTGCCAACAGAATTTCGAAAGTTGCATTGGTGTCTGCTTCTGCTCCATGAGCTCCTTCTAATTCTTTTCCACAATAAAATTGATAACCTGCACTTAGGGTTCTTTGTTCTTTTTTATGAAAAATAACCTGAACATCAATGGCTTTTCTATTGTTCATATCAAAATCAATGCCTGAACGCATTAATTCTTCTGCCAACAAAGGAATATCGAAACGATTTGAATTAAAACCAGCCAAATCGCAACCCATTATCATTTTATTCACTTTTTTAGCCAACTCTTTAAATGTAGGTTCTGTAACTACTTTTTCGTTGGTTATTCCATGAATGTCTGAGGCTTCTTTCGGAATTTCTATTTCAGGATTTACCAACCATGTTTTACTTTCCTTGTTACCATTTGGAAACACTTTTAAAATGGAAATTTCTACAATTCTGTCATTTCCGATATTTACTCCTGTTGTTTCTAAATCGAAAAATACGATTGGTTTTTCTAACTTTAAGTTCATTCTTTTTGTTATTACTGCATTAGCAGCAATCTTTTTATTTTGTTCTTATTGTGTTCATAATGTTTAATTTTGTGTTACAAATAAACATTATTCTTTATTTAATTGTGCTTTAAAATCGTCTAATTGAAGTAACAAATTATCGGATAATTTTGGTTCTTTAAAATTATATTTTTCTAATTCTTCTAATAAAATTTTTGCCAAAATAGTTCTGGCTGTGGGTTTATCATCAGCAGGAATTACAAACCATGGTGCATTTTCTTTTGATGTTCTGTTTAATAAATCTTGATAACAAAACATGTATTTATCCCACAACTTGCGTTCTTTTAAATCGCTCTTAGAAAATTTCCAATTTTTTTCTGGTAAATTTAACCTTCTTAACAATCTGTTTTTTTGCTCGTTTTTAGATAAGTTTAAAAAGAATTTTAAAACTATAGTTCCGTTTTTAGCCAAATGATTTTCAAAATCATTAATTCGATCCATTCTATCATGATAAAAAGCATCATCTACATCGTCTAAACTTTTTACATTTGGGATATTTTCTCCAAAAATATATTCTGGATGTACTCTTGTAACCAACACATTTTCGTAATGTGTTCTGTTAAAAACACCTATTTTACCCTTTGCAGGCAAGGCAATATAGTGCCTCCACATAAAATCGTGTTTTAACTCTAATTCTGTGGGCACTTTAAAACTATGTACCTCAACTCCACTTGCATTAATATCTTTAAAAACCTCTCTAATTAAGCTATCTTTACCAGCTGTATCCATACCTTGCAAGCAAATTAGCAAAGCATATTTACCTTCTGCATACATGGCTTCTTGTAAATCACTTAGCTTTTTTCTTATTTTTTTAAGGTCTTTTTTGGCGTCTTCATCTACTTCTTTTGTGGCAAAATCTTTTAAATTTATGGCAGAAGTAACTTTGTATTTCTCTAAACTCATCATCATTCTAATTAAAGTTTAAAGATAGAAAATAACAAACAAATAAAGGAGTTTTAACACTGCTTTTAACAAACTGAATAATAGTTACTTTTTGAGATTAAATTTCTTATTTTCGTATATCAACACTAAAAAGATGCCTAAAAAAGGAAAAGCAAAAAATACCGTTAATAAAGCCAAGCATACCAAGTTGATGAATAGAAAAATCAACAAAGTAAAATTAGAAAAGCAGCTTCATAAAGAACGTTTAAAGGCAATCATTAAAAAAGCGAACGAACAAAAAAACAACGAATTATGAGTTTAAAATATTACTCTAGGGTTGCGCTTGTTGTTCCGCTTTTGCCCATTTTATATTTTCAAGGAAAAAAAATTAGAAAAAATGTACCTAAACTTCCTGAGGCAAAAAACCCAAGTGGTTATATAAAAACTAGCTCTGCTAAAACTTTAAAAATTTTAGCCATTGGAGAAAGTACCATAGCTGGTGTGGGTGTCGATTTTCACAAAAATGGTTTTATAGGTGCTTTGGCTAAAAAAATTGCTGATGAAACCAACAATTCAGTACTTTGGCGCGTGTATGCAAAAAGTGGTTATACTGCTAAAATGGTGCGCAAAAGAATTGTACCAAAAATTGAAGAAACCAATGCAGATCTTATTGTTATTGGTTTGGGTGGTAATGATGCTTTTAAATTGAATTCTCCAGAAACTTGGATGTTTCAAATTAATCTTTTGATTAAAACCTTAAAAAGAAAGTTCCCGAAAACACCAATCTATTTTACAAATATGCCTCCAATAAAAGAATTTCCAGCTTTTACGAGTGTTATAAAGTTTGTGATTGGGAATTTGGTTGAGATTTTAGGCAAAAGATTATACAGAAGAGTTCAAAAAAAGAGCAATGTTCATTACAACAACGAAGTAATTACCTTAGAAGCTTGGCAAAAAAAGTACAATTTAAATGATGATGTAAATGTTTTTTTTAGTGATGGTGTTCATCCTTCTAAATTAACTTATCAAATTTGGGGAAAAGATATGGCGCAATTTATTATGGATAGAGAAAATTTTTAAAGGATGAACGCAAAAGAAATTATCGATTTTTTTGACTTAAAAACCCATCCTGAAGGAGGTTATTTTAAAGAAACGTACAGAAGTAAAGGAGAAATTTCTTCAGAAAACTTAAGTCATCATTTTAACGGAAATAGAAATTACTGTACAAGCATATATTTCTTATTAACTTCTGATAAATTTTCTGCCTTTCACAAAATAAATCAAGATGAAATTTGGCATTTTTATACAGGAACTACTTTAAAGTTGCATCAGATTTCTCCAAAAGGTGAATATTCAACAATTTTAATTGGTAATAATTTTTTGAATGATGAAATTCCTCAATACACAGTACCTGCTCATTATTATTTTGCAGCAGAAGTCATCGAAAAAGATTCATTTGCTTTTGTGGGCTGTACAGTTTCACCGGGTTTCGATTTTAAAGATTTTGTATTGCCAAGCTGCTCAACACTAACAAAAGAGTTTCCAAAACATAGAGAAATTATTGAGCAATTAACACATCATTAATCAATTTATTCTTAACCTAATAATTTTACGTTTCGTTTTAGTACGTTTAGTATAAAATTAATAATTTTACAACTTAATAAAATCTTTACTACTTTCGTAAAGTAAATTTAAACAAATCAATCAAATCTATGTTAATTATTGGAATTGCAGGTGGTACTGGAAGTGGAAAAACTACGGTTGTAAATCAAATTATAAAACAATTACCAAGTGATGAAGTTTGTGTAATTTCGCAAGATTCGTACTATAAAGCTACTGACAATTTATCTTACGAACAACGTACAAAAATTAATTTCGATCATCCTAGAGCCATCGATTTCGAGTTGTTAATTAAACACTTAAAAGAGCTAAAAAAAGGCAAAACCATAAACCAACCTATTTACTCTTTTGTAACGCACAACAGAACAAAAGATTCCTTAAAAACACATCCACGTAAAGTGGTTATTGTAGAAGGAATTCTAATTTTTAACAGTGAAGAATTAAGAGATTTATTCGACATTAAAATTTTTGTACACGCAGAAACTGATGAGCGATTAATTAGAAGATTAAAAAGAGATGTGGCAGAAAGAGGTAGAGATGTTAATGAAGTTTTAAATCGATACCAAACTACATTAAAACCTATGCATCAGCAATTTATAGAGCCAACTAAAAATTTTGCTGATATGATTATACCAAATGACAGATACAATACAGTAGCCATAGACATTGTAAGAAGTGTAATAAACGAACGACTATAATGAGTTTTTTTCAGCAAATAAAAAGCAATTCCTTTTTTAAAATTATTACCAATGTTTTTGTAATTATTTTAATTCCTTTTATTATTTGGATGATTTTTTTTGATGAAAATTCTTATTTAGTACATCGTAAATTCGATAAAGAAATCGAAGATTTAGAAAGCACTATATCTTTTTACGAAGACAAAATTGCAAAAGATAAAGAAACCATAAAAAAGCTCGAAGATTCTCTTGAATTAGAACGCTTTGCAAGAGAAAAATATTTAATGAAAAAAGAAAACGAAGACATTTATATTATTGAATTTGATACAGTAAAAAAATAATGAGTAATTTTCTTTTTGATGAATTTAATCCTTTACCTGCTAAAGCTTGGAAACAAAAAATTCAAGTAGATTTACAGGGCGCAGATTATAATCAAACTTTACTTTGGCACACAGATGAAGGAATTATTGTAAAACCTTTTTATACCAAAGAAGATCGAAAAAATACGCTCATCAACTTACCCAAAAAAAGCTTTAACATTTGTCAAACTATTTTTATTGATGATGAAAAAATAGCCAATTCTTTGGCTATTGATGCAATACAAAGAGGTGTAAATTCCATTCTATTTAAAGCAACTAAAACTTTTGATTACAAAACAGTTTTAAAAACTATTGATGTAGATAAAACCATCATTTATTTTAAATTTTCTTTTTTAAATGCTGATTTTCAAATAGAATTAGCTAAATTTTGTAGCTCAAAAAACACATTTTTTCAAACTGATATTATTGGCAATTTAGCTGAACAAGGCAATTGGTTTACAAACTTAAAAAAAGACCATAATCAATTAGAAAAAATTGTATCATCTTCAGAAAATTGCATCTCAATTTCTAGTGATTTATATCAAAATTCAGGTGCAACTATTACCCAGCAGTTGGCATATACTTTGGCGCATGCTAATGAATATTTAAATCATTTTGGAGGAGAAATCGCCAACAAAATCCATTTTAATTTTGCAGTGGGTGGCAATTACTTTTTCGAGATTGCCAAATTAAGGGCATTTCGAATTTTATGGGAATCGCTTTTATACGAATATGATGTAAAAAATACAGAAGCACATCTTTTTTCACAACCTAGTTTGCGCAACAAAACCTTGTACGATTACAATACAAACATGTTGCGAACAACTACTGAATGTATGAGCGCAATTTTAGGTGGTTCAAACACAGTTTCTAACGTTGCTTATGATCATATTTATCATAAATCCAACGAATTTGGGGAAAGAATTGCCAGAAATCAACTCTTAATATTACAAGAAGAAAGTTACTTTAAAAATGCACAAAATTTTGCTGATGGGGCTTATTATATAGAATCTATAACACATCAATTGGCACAAAATGCCTTAAAGCTATTTCAGCAAATCGAAAAATCTGGCGGTTTTTTAAAACAATTGAAAGCAGGCATCATTCAGAAAAAAATAAACGAAAGCGCAACAAAAGAAGAAGAAAAATTCAACGCAAAAGAAATTGTTTTATTGGGTACAAACCTACAAATTAATGCTGATGATACTATGAAGCAAGCATTAGAATTGTATCCTTTTGTAAAACAAAGACATATTAAAACATTAATCACTCCAATTGTTAGAAAACGACTTTCTGAAACAGTTGAAAAACAGCGTTTAGACAATGAGTAGAAAAGATGTATCCAAAATTGAGTTAAAAAGTGCTGAGTTTAGAGTTCAAAGTTCAAGGTTAGATGAGCAGCAACTTATAACTCATCACCCATCATTCCAAACTTTTGAGCACGAAAATTTTATTGCAGGAATTGCACCGAATTTAAGAGGTCCTTATTCCACAATGTATGTGCGCAAACCTTGGACAATAAGACAATATGCTGGTTTTTCTACTGCAGAAGAAAGCAATGCATTTTACAGAAAAAATTTAGCAGCGGGTCAAAAAGGATTGTCCATTGCTTTTGATTTAGCCACACACAGAGGTTACGATTCTGACCACGAACGAGTTGAAGGAGATGTTGGTAAAGCTGGAGTTGCTATAGATTCTGTAGAAGACATGAAGATTTTGTTCAATAAAATTCCTTTGGATAAAATGTCTGTTTCAATGACCATGAATGGCGCAGTTTTACCCATTTTAGCTTTCTATATAGTTACTGCAGAAGAACAAGGTGTTGCTCCAGAATTCTTATCAGGTACTATTCAAAATGATATTTTAAAGGAGTTTATGGTGCGCAATACCTACATCTATCCTCCAAATCCTTCTATGAGAATTATTGCAGATATTTTTAAATACTGCAGCAAACATATGCCAAAATTTAATCCGATTTCCATTTCTGGATATCATTTGCAAGAAGCTGGAGCTACAGCAGAAATTGAATTGGCATATACTTTAGCAAACGGATTAGAATACATTAAAAAAGGGTTAGAAACAGGTTTAGATATCGATACTTTTGCGCCAAGATTATCGTTCTTTTGGGCAATTGGTATGGATCATTTTACTGAAATTGCCAAAATGCGAGCAGCAAGAATGTTGTGGGCTAAGATTGTAAAACAATTTAATCCTAAAAACCCAAAATCTTTAGCTTTACGAACGCATTGCCAAACTAGTGGATGGTCTTTAACAGCACAAGATCCGTTTAACAATGTGGCAAGAACAACCATAGAAGCTATGGCTGCAGCATTTGGAGGCACACAAAGTTTACATACAAATGCTTTGGATGAAGCAATTGCTTTACCTACTGAATTTTCTGCAAGAATTGCCAGAAACACTCAAATTTATTTACAACAAGAAACCCAAATTACAAAAACGGTAGATCCTTGGGCTGGAAGTTATCGCCTTGAAAAATTAACAGAAGACATTGCCAACAAAGCTTGGGAACTAATTCAAGAAATTGAAGAATTAGGAGGAATGACCAAAGCCATAGAAAAGGGAATTCCGAAATTACGAATTGAAGAAGCTGCTGCTAAAAAGCAAGCAAAAATTGATAGTGGTCAAGATGTTATTGTGGGTGTAAATAAATATCAACTAAAAAAAGAAGATCCTTTACATATTTTAGAAGTAGATAATGAAGCCGTTCGTAAATCTCAAATTGATAGGCTAAATCAATTAAAAGCAAAAAGAAATACTATTGCAGTTGAAAAATCTTTAGTAAATTTAACCAATGCTGCAAAATCAGGAAAAGAAAATCTTTTAGATTTGGCTATAAAAGCAGCCAGAAATAGAGCTACTTTAGGCGAAATTTCTGATGCTTTAGAAACTGTTTTTGGCAGACATAAAGCCGTAACAAAAACCATTTCTGGTGTGTATAGTAAAGAAATAAAAAGCGATAAACTCTTTAAAAAAGCGAGGGAATTATCAGACCAATTTGCAGATTTAGAAGGTAGAAGACCAAGAATCCTAATTGCAAAATTAGGTCAAGATGGTCATGATCGTGGAGCAAAA
This sequence comes from Polaribacter sp. M10, assembly GCF_054968445.1. NCBI lineage: Bacteria > Pseudomonadati > Bacteroidota > Flavobacteriia > Flavobacteriales > Flavobacteriaceae > Polaribacter > Polaribacter sp. M10. The sequence continues at coordinate 28,860 of NZ_JBSSBG010000017.1, read as the reverse complement.
GTTGTAGCTACTGCTTATGCTGATTTAGGTTTTGATGTAGATATTGGTCCTTTGTTTCAAACTCCAAAAGAAGCTGCCAAACAAGCTGTGGAAAACGATGTGCATATTTTAGGTATTTCTTCTTTAGCTGCTGGTCATAAAACTTTGGTTCCAAAAGTAATTGCAGAACTCGAAAAATACGAACGAGAAGATATTATGGTAATTGTAGGTGGTGTAGTTCCTCCTCAAGATTATCAATTTTTATTTGATGCAGGTGCTGTTGGTGTTTTTGGTCCTGGAACAAAAATAGCACAAGCAGCCATTGATTTATTAACTATTCTGATAGATAGTATTGAGGAGTAATTCTTAACTAAAAAAAAATTCCTTATCAGCATAAGGAATTTATATCATAATTTACAAACATTTAAATAAAGACTATTTTAATGGCTACATTAAAATATTTTCTTCATTCGTCATATTTTCTTTTGGAATTTCGTTAAAAAACTCAGCAGCTTCTGTATCTGTTGCTGAACCGTAAGAAGCCAAAAATGTACCTTTAACCTCATCATCAATTTTAATAATATACAATATAGACATATCAGATGGATTACTCATCCCTTCAAATCGATGTTCTGCAACAATTTGAACTTCTTTTGGAGAAAATTCGTTTTTGGTAACCACATCAATCAATTTATCATTAGCTACTTTAAAATTATCTCTATAACCTAAGTTTTGATATTTATTTATCAATTCTAATTCGCTTTTCGCATTTTCCATATCTTATATCTTTAAATTCTAATCAAAATAACAGCTAATTTATCACCAAGGTTAATGCAATTGCAATTTTCTTTAACTCAAATACTTAAAAGTGTTTAAGAAGAATGAAATGCATCAACCTTTAAACTATTAACGTTAAAAGTAAGCCTATAAAATCTGCATCTTTGTTAAAAATCAACAATTATGGCAATTTTAGGAAACATTATTAAAGGTGTTATCAACTTAACAGATACATTAACATCAGAAACAAATCATATAGAAGCACAGCAAGAAGTTTTAAAAAACCTCTTAGAAACTGCAAAAGACACTCAATTTGGTAAAAAATATAGTTTCGAAACTATTTTACTAAGTGATGATTTAGGCGAATCTTTTGCAGAGGTTGTTCCGTATTTCGATTACAATAAAATCAACAGAAAATGGTGGAGCAAATTACACGAAGGTGGGGTTGATGTTACTTGGCCAGGAACTCCTTCTTACTTTGCATTAAGCTCTGGTACTACTGGCAAAAGCAGCAAAAGAATTCCTGTTACAGATGCCATGATAGATGCAATTCAAAGTTCTGGAATAAAGCAAGTTTTGTCTTTAAACAACTTCGATTTACCTGCAGATTTTTTCGAAAAAGAAATTATGATGTTAGGCAGCTCTACAGATTTACAAGAAAAAAACGATCACTTAGAAGGAGAAATTAGCGGAATTAGTGCAAGCAATATCCCTTTTTGGTTTAAAGGATATTACAAACCTGGTGAAGATATTGCAAAGATTGATGATTGGGATGAACGTGTTGCGCACATCGCAAAAAATGCAAAAAATTGGGATATTGGTGCTTTAAGCGGAATTCCGTCTTGGATGGAATTAATGTTACAAGAGGTTATTAAACATCACAAGGTTAAAAACATACACGAAATTTGGCCAAACTTACAAGTTTATACTTCTGGTGGAGTTGCTTTTGGTCCGTACGAAAAAAGTTTTAAAGCGCTTTTAGGCAAGCCAGTTACGGTTATAGATACGTATTTGGCATCAGAAGGGTACATTGCCACACAAACCAGACCAGAAACAGATGCTATGCAACTGAACACCGACAACGGAATTTACTTTGAGTTTGTGCCAATGAAACCTGAATATATTAAAGAAGATGGTTCTTTAAAGAAAAATGCGCCTTCTTTAACTTTAAAAGATGTAAAATTAAATCAAGATTATATTTTACTAATGAGTACAGTAAGTGGTGCTTGGCGTTATTTAATTGGTGATACCATTGCTTTTACAGATGTAGAAAAAGCAGAAATTAAAATTACAGGGCGTACAAAATTCTTTCTAAACACAGTAGGTTCTCAACTTTCTGTAAATAAAATGGATGATGCAATGAAACATTTAGAAGAAAAATTTTCTACTAAAATTTCTGAATATACAATCTGTGCCAAAAGATTTGATGATGGCGAATTCTACCATTCTTGGTATTTGGGTACAGATTTAAAAGCAAATGAAAAAGAGGTTGCTGATGCTTTAGACAACTTTTTGAAAGAAGCAAATAAGAACTATAAAGTTGCCAGAAGTAAGGCTTTAAAAGGTGTAAAAGTTACTATAATTCCGGTTGAAAAATTTTATGACTGGAATGATAATAACAAGAAAAAAGGTGGCCAAGTAAAAATGGCTAGAGTTATGAAAGAGAAAAAATTTAAAGAGTGGGAAGACTTTGTAAAATAAATTTAGTTTTATGTTTAGAAGCTATTTCCAGCTTTCACTACTCACTTTTTTTGCTAAAAAAAAGCAAAAAAGAGTTCAAACAAACCGTTCAATCTGGGCTAAACTTGTTTGCCTACATTAAGAATTAAAAAACCAATTCCTTTTTATTTTTTTTGTGGAAAACTATTCTACAACAACATTTATCAAACTCAAAAAAGCCGTAATTTCACAACAACTATCAAACCTATTTTTTCGCCAACAACAGCAGAAACAAAACTGTAAACACCAGTAATTTATGTCTTTTGATCGTACTTTAGAAAAACTTAAAATTTTAGCAGATGCAGCTAAATACGATGTTTCTTGTTCTTCAAGTGGCAGCAAAAGAACCAACACAAATAAAGGGTTAGGAAATGCAACAGGAATGGGTATTTGTCATTCCTACACAGAAGATGGTAGATGTGTTTCTTTACTAAAAATATTACTCACAAATCACTGTATTTTCGATTGTGCTTATTGCGTTACTCGCAAAAGTAACGATGTAAAAAGAGCCGCTTTTAAAGTGCAAGAAGTTGTAGACTTAACCATCAATTTTTATCGTAGAAATTATATTGAAGGGCTTTTTTTAAGTTCTGGTATTTTTAAAAGTGCAGATTATACTATGGAACGTTTGGTAGCTGTAGCTAAAAAATTACGGTTACAAGAAAATTTTAATGGTTACATTCATTTAAAATCAATACCAGGAGCATCAGACGAATTAATGCGAGAAGCCGGTTTATACGCAGATCGATTAAGCGTAAATATAGAAATTCCAACAAAATCTGGTTTACAATTATTAGCTCCTGATAAAAATTTTGAAGATTTTATCAAACCAATGGAAAAGGTTAAGAATGAAATTATTCAATATAAATCAGAAAAGAAAATTATAAAAAGTACACCCAAATATGCTCCTGGAGGACAAAGTACTCAAATGATTGTGGGTGCAAGTGGAGAAAATGATTTTCAGATTTTAAAAACTGCGGAACATTATTACAAAAACTACAATCTTAAAAGAGTCTATTATTCTGGGTATGTGCCTATAAGTTACGATCATCGTTTGCCTGCAATTGGTAGTGAAGTGCCAATGTTGCGTGAAAATAGATTGTATCAATCTGATTGGTTAACGCGTTTTTATGGTTTTCAGACTAACGAAATTGTCAACTTAAAGCATCAAAATTTAGATTTAGATATCGACCCAAAACTGAGTTGGGCTTTACGTAATTTACACGAATTTCCTGTAGATGTTAACAAAGCAAGTAAACGAATGTTAGCAAGAATTCCTGGAGTAGGAATGAAATCTGTTGCCAAAATTTTAATGGCAAGAAAATACAGACGATTAAATTGGGAGCATCTTAAAAAGATAGGAATCGCATTTAACAGAGCACAATACTTTTTAGTATGCGATAGCCCTCTATTTGAAAGAAGAGATTTAACAGCAGCCAAATTAAAAGGTCTGATTTTACAGAACTCAAAAAGTAAATATGAGAAAATGTTAAGTCCGCAATTGAATTTATTTGAATAATAAGCGCAAAAATACCTATCAGGTTTTAAAAACCTGATAGGTCTGAAAACACTAAAATGCAAGAAAAAACACTCATTTATGATGGCACTTTTGAAGGTTTTCTATCCTGTGTTTTTTATGTTTTCGAATACAAACTCAAAGACGTTTCTATTCAAAATGAAGATGTACATCAAAACGGATTATTTTCTGAAAATGAAACCATTATTACAGATATCAAAAAATCAGATAGAGTTTGGAACGGATTAAAAAAGAAAGCATCTACATTAACATCAACCAAAATATATTATGCTTTTTTAAGTGAACAAGAAGGAATTGAAAATACGTTACTAAGTTACATTCAATATATCTTTAAACATCAACAAAAAGTTGATACCGATTTTACACACCCAAGTGTATTAAAAACATCGAAAATTGCAAAAAATGTTAGCCGAGAAAAACACAGAATGGAAGCTTTTGTGCGTTTTAAACTTACCAAAGACAACATTTATTTTGCCAATATTGCCCCCGATTTTAATGTTTTACCATTAATTGCAAAGCATTTTAAAAGCAGATATGCAGATCAAAAATGGGTGATTTATGATATCAAAAGAAATTATGGTTTGTATTATGATTTGCAAAATTTAGATTTCATCAATCTAGATTTTCCAGAAAATTTTGATTTTTCTAAAACTAGTGCTGACTTTTTTGCTGAAGAGGAATTTGAATTTCAAAAACTTTGGAAAGATTATTTTGATAGCACAAACATTAAAGAACGTAAAAATATGAAGTTGCACATTAGGCACATTCCAAAACGTTATTGGAAATATTTAAGTGAAAAACAACCAAATTTATAACCTGCTAACAAAACCCTTTGCCCAATTTTTAATTCTTGGTCCAAAACATTCTAAAATTGCATCAACACCAATTACGCTTCCTTTTGCCAAACGTCCCAAAACTGCTAAAGGGATTTTTCGAGATGCGTCATCTAAAACAATTGTGGCATCTGCATTGGTTTCAATACCCAATTTACTATGAATTGGTTGAATTAAATCATTTCTTAAAAGATTTAGAATTAATGGTGTAGTTATCTCTAAAAGTTTTGGCGCACTTAAAACACTATTAACAATTACTTCACAATCAATTTTTTGATTGTTTTTCTCAAATCTCCAAAAAGTATCATTTGTAGATATCTTAGGATTATTTACAAAACTAAAATCTAGAATTCCAGCAGTATTCAATGCAATTAATTGCTGCATACTTTCCACTGGTGGTCCATAAGAATAACGTTTCATTTGTTCATCAAACTGAATTACATCAGCAAAAATGGCATCACTTACATTAGCATAAGAAAAGGTTTTGTATAAAGTGGGTTGCAAATGTCTAATTACTTGTCCTACACAAAAATCCAATGAAATTGGCACTTCGTTTACAGCCATATTTACATAAGTAGCAATTAAAGTTTTGGTATCAATTTCAGCATTTACAATGGTTTCGTGTTTATATGTAACATCATCAAACCAATTTAAAATTGCTTTTTCTAATGTTTTCGCAGAATCTTCAAAATCTAGTTTATTTTCTAATTCTAAATAAATTTCCACACCTATTTTAGCAACTATTTCTTTTAAAAAATTAGCATCCTTGGCTTTTTTATCACCTTTTGCATATTTAGAAACTGTATTTTCAAATTGTTTTAATTGCGCTTTTTTGGGCATAAATTGTTCATCAACAGTTTTATCTAATGGTTTTGGCACCATAGGCAATCCGTCTAAAGAATAAGGAATAATTTTCTGTACAACGTTGTTGGATGTTTTAAATTCTGATGCAAAAGTTTTGTGGTTTGTAATTGTAAACTCTCCTCCTTTTTCTAGAGTTAACGCTCTTACAGCATCAATCATAGCCAATCCAAAACCTCTAATTGCAATATGTTTTGCTGCATTAATTTCTTCGGATTCTATAATGTTTTCAATCGGATACGTTTCTGAAAATAAAGTTTTATCACTTTCTAAACTTTCGATTTCTAACTGTTTTAAATCTTTGGGTAATTTTGTAGGCTGATGACCAATGGTTAATAAAACTTCATCAACTACATATTTATGTTTTGTAGAATCCGTTATTATAAATCCTGAGTTTTTAAAATTAATATCGGTTACAAATTTTCTATGGATGTTAACCCACGCTTTTTCTTCTAAAACATTTAATATGGATGTTGCTCTATCATTTAAATAAGCTCCAATTTCTTTTCTTGGCGGAAATTGATCTGGTAAATCTTTCAATGCCTTTCGTTTTTCTTCTGGCAAATAATTGTGATACGAAGGAAATTCAGGGATTATAAAATCTTTGAATTGAATTTCTGGTCTACCTTCTAAATTTTGCAAAGCTCTTACAGAAATATTTGTCCAATTTATAGAAGGCTGATTTGTTTTCCAGACTTGTCCTGCTCCAAGTTCATCTTCATTTTCGAAAATAAAAACTTGAACTTTATCTTTTCTATTTTTAGACAACTCCAAAAACAACATTTCTAAAGCGTGTAATCCTCTTGGACCAAAACCTATAATTCCTAACTTTTTCATACCATTCAATTAAAGAAAATTACTCAAATATAGTGGAATAAGCTTCAAATTTTTGACTCATTTCAATTAAAAAAGAACCCATTTAAAAACACATCAAAAACGGCGTAAACCCTTTAAAATTAACAGTTTTTTGAGAGTTTAAATTAGAATAAAACCTCGAAAATTCTTAAATTGAAAAAACAACAAATAGCATAGAAAATGAAAACATCAGACTTTATAATTCAAGCTTTAGAAAACGAAGGCGTTGAATATATTTTTGGATTACCTGGAGAAGAAAACTTAGATCTTTTGGAGTCTATTAGAAAATCAAAAAAAATAAAATTAATACTAACAAGACACGAACAAGGTGCTGGTTTTATGGCTGCAACTTACGGACGTTTAACAGGCAAACCCGGAGTTTGCATGTCTACTTTAGGACCTGGAGCAACCAATTTAATGACGCCTGCTGCTTATGCACAATTAGGTGCAATGCCAATGGTAATGTTAACTGGCCAAAAACCAATTAAAGAAAGTAAGCAAGGTAAATTTCAAATTGTAGATATTTTAGAAATGATGCAACCCCTTACCAAATTCTCGAAACAGATAACTTATGGTAAAAATTCTGGAGCTATAATTAGAGAAGCTTTTCGTTTATCGCAAGAAGAAAGACCTGGAGCTGTGCATATCGAAATTCCTGAAGATGTTTGTAAAGAAGAAGTTAAAAAACCTCATTTTTTCGATATTGTAAATTCTAAAATACCTTCTGCAAATCTAGATTCTATTCATAAAGCCAAAAAAATGATTTTGGCTGCACAAAAACCTTTGTTATTAATTGGAGCAAGTGCCAATAGAAAAAGAGCTTGTGAAGCTTTAACGCAATTTGTAAATACGCTAAAAATTCCATTTTTTAATACGCAGATGGGTAAAGGAATTATAAACGAACGTAATCCTCTTTATCTAGGAACTGCGGCTCTTTCTTCTGATGATTTTATTCATGATGCCATTAAAGAAGCAGATTTAATCATAAATGTGGGTCATGATACTATAGAAAAACCGCCTTTTATTATGGATGCTGATGATGATAGAAAAGTAATCCACATTAACTTTTTTGCAGCAGAAATTAACGAAGTTTATTTTCCGCAGTTAAATGTTATTGGAGATATTACCAACAGCATTCATGCACTTACAGAGCAATTAAAAACAAATGCTGGCCAATGGAATATCGATTTTTTCCTAGAAATTAAAGAAAATGTAGCCAATCATTTATCAAAATACGAAGAAGACAATCGTTTTCCTATTTTACCTCAACGTTTGGTAAAAATCACAAGAAATCTTTTGGCTGATGATGATATTGTTACCCTAGATAATGGAATTTATAAAATTTGGTTTTCTAGAAATTATCCAGCTTACGCTCAAAACACCTTGTTGTTAGATAATGCTTTAGCTACAATGGGTGCAGGTTTTGCTTCTGCCATACTCGCAAAAGAATTGTATCCGAATAAAAAAGTAGTTTCTGTAAATGGTGATGGTGGATTTATGATGAATTCTCAAGAACTAGAAACTGCCATTCGCATGAAATTAGATCTAGTTGTTATCATTTTAAACGACAATGCTTATGGTATGATTGAATGGAAACAAGAAGGAGAAGGTTTCCCTAAATATGGTTTGGAATATCAAAATCCTGATTTTCTAATATATGCAGAAAGTTTTGGAGCAAAAGGTTACAGACCAAGTTCTGTAGCAGACTTTGAAACAATTTTCGAAAAAACTTTAAAAACTAAAGGCGTTCACGTTATAGATTTAGCAGTAGATTATTCGCTAAATCATAAAATATTAAACGTATTATTAAAAGAAAAAACACAACATTAAACTTATGAAAAAAGTAACCACAATAAACCCAGCAACTGAAGAAGAAATTGCAAGTTACAACAGATTGCCTGTAAAAAAAGCCTTAGAAAAAGTAGCAAAAGCCAACAAAACGTATCAATCTTGGAAAAAAACTACCCTAGATGAACGTGCTACATTGATGCGAAAACTTGCTGACATTTTTGATGAAAATATAGAAGAATATGCACAATTAGCTACTCAAGAAATGGGTAAAATCATCAAACAATCTAGAAGTGAAATTGAAAAATGTGCTTTAATTTGTAGATATTATGCTGATAATATTCACGAATTATTAGCTGATGAAATTGTTGAAACCGAAGCTAAAAAAAGTTATATAACCTATCAACCTTTGGGAGTAGTTTTGGCTGTAATGCCTTGGAATTTCCCATTTTATCAAGTCATTCGTTTTGCTGCTCCAGCTGTGATGACAGGAAATACTGGGGTTTTAAAACATGCATCTAATGTGCAAGGTTGCGCTTTTGCTCTAGAAGAGGCTTTTATTAAAGCCGGTTTTCCTGAAGGTGTTTTTACCAATTTAAATGTAGAATCTGATGATATTAAAAACATTATAGAAGATAAAAATATAATTGCAGTTACTTTAACTGGTAGTGAACCTGCAGGACGTTCTGTTGCCAAAATTGCTGGAGAAAATTTAAAGAAAACCGTTTTAGAATTGGGTGGTAGTGATGCTTATATTGTTTTAGAAGATGCTGATTTAGAAAAAGCTACAGATTTGGCAACTTTTGGTCGTTTGCAAAATAATGGACAAACGTGTATTGCATCCAAACGATTTATTGTTTTAGAAGAAATCTATGATGATTTTCTAAAATTGTTTACCAAAAAAATGAAAGAGGCAAAAATGGACGAACCCACTAAAGAAGATGCTTATTATGGCCCAATGGCTAGAGTTGATTTGCGTGATGAAATTCATGAGCAAGTAGAAAAAACCATAGCACAAGGAGGGAAACTAATTTTGGGTGGTAAAATTCCTGATCGAAAAGGAGCTTATTATCCTGCAACTATTTTAGCGGATTTAAAACCTGGCATGACTGCTTTTGATGAAGAATTATTTGGTCCTGTTGCTTCTGTAATCAAAGCCAAAGATGAAAATGAAGCCATAGAATTGGCAAACCATTCCTCTTTTGGGTTGGGCTCTGGAGTAATCACTGGTAATTCTGAACGTGGAGAAAAAATTGCTTTGCAATTAGAAGCTGGTAATAGTTTTGTGAATAAATTAGTAGCTTCTGATCCAAGATTGCCTTTTGGAGGAATTAAAAATAGTGGTTATGGAAGGGAATTATCCGATTTCGGAATCAAAGAATTTGTAAATACAAAATCCATTTGGATTGATTAATAGTCAAACAAATAAAGCCTTTACTTTTCGTAAAGGCTTTTTTTATCATTCTAAATAACTACAATGCTTTCTCTAATTTATCCCCCATTTTATCTCTATCTTCTACCAAAAACATAATTTCTTCTGGCGATAAATAATATCTTCTCATTCTATTTTTGTACACTTCAGAAATCTCTGCATGGTTTAAAATAAAATTCTTGGTTTTTAAAATATAATCTTCCATTTTATGTTGAACAGCAAAACGATCTGCTGCTCTTTCTGCTTCTACAATATGATTTTCTGAAAACAAATATTTGAGTCCAAACCAAATTAAATTGAACCTACTTCTGTCTTGATAATCCATAATATGTCCTAATTCATGGCCAATCCAACCAATAAAAATATCATCAGGAATATCTAAAGTAGAAAACTCTTTGTCAGAAATTTTAAACTTTTTACTAATTAAAATTAAATATTTTCGATTTTTTTTACTTTTAAAAAAACTATCAAACGTAGGTCTGGCCTGCATTGTAGATTTTTTAATGTTTTTCTTTAATTTAAATTCAATCTTAATATCAGCCAATTGTGGAAAATATTTTAAAGCAACTTCTACTCTTTTGGCAATGTTTTTTGGTATTATATGTGGGTTTTTCATTTCTTTTAGTGCTATTTTAACAATTAAATATAGCTATATCAAAAAGGTTATTTGTGCTTTTATGCTTAAATTTGTTGCTCTTTTAAAAGCACACATTTTCAGATGAAAAACTTTCTTAATTTTCTATACTCAACGCGTTTAATGGCTGTTTTATTTTTCCTTTTTGCAACTGCAATGGGTATTGCCACTTTTATAGAAAATGATTTTGGAACCCAGACTTCTAAAGCTTTAGTGTATAACGCTTGGTGGTTTGAAGTAATTATGATTTTCTTTGTGATCAACTTTTTTGGTAACATCTTTAGATACAAATTGTTAAGAAAAGAAAAATGGCCAGTTTTAATGTTTCACGTTGCATTTTTATTTATTTTAATTGGTGCTGGTGTTACTAGATATGTAGGTTTTGAGGGCATTATGTTGATTGATGAAGGTGAAACTACCAATAAATTTTTATCAGAAACTACTTATGTAAATGTTATTGTTGATAATAACGAAGTACAAAAAACAAAGCACGAACCTATTTTATTAAGTGCTTGGGGTTCTAATTCTTGGTCTTTTTCTGATAATTTTAAAGACAAAGATTACGAGGTTAATTTGGTAGATTACATTCCTTGGGCAGAAAAAAAATTAGTGGAAGATGCCAATGGTATAGAACACCTATTTTTAGTAGAATCTTCTAGCGGAAACAGACACGAACATTATATAAAATCGGGTACAGTTGCTAATATTCATAATGTATTAGTAGGTTTTAATGCAAAAGATAATAACGCAAATATTAATATTTTTAAAAGAAATGATAGTTTAAAAATAACTTCTAAAGCTGATGGAAATTATCAAGTTATGGCCACGCAACAACGAGGAAGCTTAACCAAAGATAGTATTCAAGATTTTAAATTACGTTCTTTATACAACGTAGCTGGTTTGCCATTTGTAGTGCCTCAATATCCAAGTAAAGGAACAATGAAAACAGTAAGCGGCCCCAAAGATGATAAAGTTTTAGATGTTATTGTTTTAGATGTAAAAACAGGTGATAAAACCCAAAGAGTTGAGCTTACAGGAGGTAAATTTAATAATGATAATGCTCAAGATTTTACGTTAAATGGTTTAAATTTTAGAATGTGGTATGGTGCTAAAATTTTAGAAACTCCTTTTAGTATTAAGTTAAACGATTTTCAATTAGAAAAATATCCAGGATCAGAAAGTGCAGCTTCGTATGCCAGTGAAGTTACTGTAATTGATACTGATGAAACTTTTGATTTTAGAATTTTTATGAATCATATTTTAGATCATAAAGGCTATAAATTCTTTCAGTCTAGTTACGATTTATCTGGCGAAAGAGAACAAACTCATTTATCTGTAAATCACGATTGGTGGGGAACTTTTATCACTTACTTAGGATATTCACTTTTATACACAGGTTTAATTTGCATCTTTTTTGCAAAAAACACACGTTTTGATGCACTTAAAAATTCATTAAAGAAAATTAGAAAGAAAAAAGCGTTAATGTCTTTAACTGCAGCTTTATGTATCGCTACTTTTAGTTTTGGTCAAGAAGCAGAACACGATCATTCAGATCCAAATCATGTGCACACTACAACTACGCAACCTAAGCAACAAAAAACTAGTCCACACAAAGTAAATAGAATTTCTGACCAACAAATAGATTCTATTTTAAAAGCAAATTTAGTAGCTGTAGAACACGCAGAAGAATTTAACAAACTTGTAATACAAGATGCAGGAGGTAGAATGAAACCTGCTCATACTTTTGCTTCTGAATTGGTGCGTAAAGTTAGTCAGACAGAAACTTTACATGGTATGCAACCGAGTCAGGTTTTGCTATCAATAATAGAAAACGCCAGACTTTGGTATGAAGTACCAGCAATATATCTAGAGAAAAATAACTATAAGATTAGAGAACAATTAGGCCTAGAAAAAACTGCAAAATATGCTCGTTTGTCAGACTTTTTCTCTAACAGGGGTGAGTATATCATTAAAGGTCAAGTAGAAGAAGCTCAAAAAACAAAAATCCAAAATAAATTTGATAAAGATTTAATTAAAATCGACAGAAGAGTTGGTTTATTGTACAGCGCTATTGGTGGTGGAATTCTAAGAGTTTATCCTATTCCTAATGATGAAAATAACAAATGGGTTTCGCATCCAGAAATTGCAAATAGCAACATCATAAAAACTAAAGATTCTCTTTATGTACCAAAATTATTGCCTTTGTACATGCAACTTTTACAAACTGCAAAACGAAGTGGAGATTACAGCAAAGCCAATAAAATATTAGATGGAATTAAAAATTATCAGAAAAAATATGGTGCAGCTGTATATCCTGCAGAACGAAAAATAGATTTAGAAATTGCTTATAACAAATTAGGGATTTTTATAAAAAGCTCTATTTTTTATTTGGTACTTGGCTTACTGTTAATCTTTATAGAAATTCTTAAAATCTTTTATTACAAGTCTAAAGTACTGAATTATATAGTTAAAGGATTAATCGTGCTTATTATTTTCAGTTTCTTATTCCACACTTTTGGATTAATTTCCAGATGGTACATTAGTGGAAATGCACCTTGGAGTAATGCCTACGAATCTATTATTTATGTAGCTTGGGCAACTATGGCTTTTGGTTTGTATTTGGGTAAAAAATCGACGCTAACCATTGGTGCTACTACATTTTTAGCAGCCATAATTTTAGCTTTTGCACATCAAAACTGGTTAGATCCAGAAATTGCCAACTTACAACCTGTTTTAAATTCTTGGTGGTTATTGGTACACGTTTCTATTATTGTGGCCAGTTACGGACCTTTTTCTCTTGGAATGATTTTAGGAATTGTTTCTTTAATTCTGATTGCATTTACCAATAAAAAGAACAAAAAGAGAATGGACGTAAACATTAAAGAATTGACCATTATTAATGAAATGGCCATTACAGTTGGTTTGGTTATGCTTACTATTGGTAACTTTTTAGGTGGTATGTGGGCTAATGAAAGTTGGGGACGTTATTGGGGATGGGATCCTAAAGAAACTTGGGCATTAATTTCTATTATGGTGTATGCTTTTGTTTTACATATGCGTTTAATACCAGGTTTACGTGGCAGATTATCTTTTAATTTTGCATCAGCATTTGCGTATTTATCTATAATGATGACTTATTTTGGCGTTAACTTTTATTTATCTGGTTTGCATTCTTATGCAAGTGGAGATCAAGTAGTAACCCCAAAAGAAGCTTATATTTATATTTTTGCTTTAATTGGTTTAACTGTTTTAGCATCATTTAAATACAAGAAATACTTTAAGAAGTAATTCTGAAAATGTATTTTTGCTTTTCAAATTTTTTAATCATTAAAAACAACCAATGTTTAATAAAAATATAAAATTAGTTTTAGCAGGTTTAATTACAGTTTGGGCTGTATATGAATTTACGCAAGGAAATATTATGAACGGAATTTCTATCTTATTATTAGCTGGAATTTTTGTCTTATTCTATTTTAAAAACGAGTTTATTCTTTTGGCTTTTTTACAATTGCGTAAGCAAAATTTTCCTGCCGCTCAAAAATGGTTAGGTTATATTAAAAATCCTGAAACAGCTTTAATACAAAAGCAACAAGGTTATTATAACTATTTACATGGTATTATGTTAAGCCAAACCAACATTACACAAGCTGAAAAGTTTTTAAGAAAAGCAGTAAAATTAGGTTTGTCTATGGATCATGATTTGGCAATGGCTAAACTACAATTAGCAGGAATTGCAATGACCAAAAGACGCAAACGTGAAGCGACTAATTTAATGGCAGAGGCTAAGAAATTAGACAAACACGGAATGCTAAAAGAACAAATGCAAATGATGAAACAACAGATGAAGAAAATCTAAGTTGTTATTTTCATTCAAAAAATAAAAAATCCGCTTATAGCGGATTTTTTTGTTTTATAAACTTTTTATGATGGAAACTAGTCCAATAATAAATAAAATTATGATGCCTAAATATAATTTAATTCTTCCAAAAGATTCGTACTCGACAACTTCATCTTCTACATCTGAATTGTATACCCAATAAAAAGCGACAACTGAAATTAAAATAAATACAATACCAGTTATCACCTTTACTTCAACCTAGTCAAAGACAAATCTTTATTGTATTGTACAATAAATAAGCCTTTGTTTTCAGAAAGATAAGAGCTGTTTCTATAGTCGAATTTGCTTTCTACTCTTACAGACATTCCTTCTTCTAAGGTTGATTTTAAATCGTAACCAGAAGCCAAACGAATTAATATATCATAGGTAATATCAAACCCTTTTGTTGCGTAAAAAGAGGGTAATGCTTTGTTCTTTTTTTGATATTGTTGATTGAATATTCTTGTGTTTAACGAGTTTTCATCAACAAACTCATCACTTACATAAGTAAAGCCGATTTTTGCTAATTTTCTATTGTCAATTTTATCGTAAACTTTGCCTTTATCGTAAGTAAAAACTTTAACTGTAGTTTCTTCTGGCAAACTGATTAAACTATTAATTGCATCAGAAACTGCCACATTTTTATCTGTAGCAATAATTACCCAGTTTTTAGCACCAGGTTTTAATAGATTAAGAAAACGAGATTTTTCGATGTATCCATTTTCTGGTGATAAAACATTTACCTCTGCGTCTATGCCATAATTTAAGTTATTTTGAATGGTTCTACTGTTTTGTTTAGAAACAGAACTTTCATCACTCACAATAATAATATTTCCTTTTTCAATAATCGGAGTTTCTATTGTTACTTCCTCATCAATTAAAGTATTATTGTCTGCTATGGTTTCTACTTTGTTAAAGTTCTCGATGATATATTTTTCCAATTCTTCTCTAAATACTTTTTTTTCTGGTGATGTTTTTACAATATTACTGGCACTAAATCGAGATTGATCATCAGAATAAACAGGATAAATGACAGGAACATTTACATTAGCAGCTACAGTGGTTACCTCTTCAGAATACAAAGGACCAATAATTACATCATTACTATTTAAGTTATTTCTAGAAATAATACTGTTTATTTGATTGGATCTACGATCGCCTGTATCAAATACATTAAATTCGATATCAACTCCTTTTCTACGTAAAGAATCAATCGCAATTTCTGCTCCTAAATAAAAGTCTGTGGTAATGTTTAATAAAGTTGAATTTCTATCAAAAATTTCTTTTAAAGTAAGCGAATCGTTTCTGTATTTATGGGTTCTAAAAGGCAATAATAAAGCAACTTTTAAGTCTTTATTTCTATCAATATAATCGTTGTAAAAAATTTCTTCGGATACAATTTCTAAAGGAATTTCTTTTATTTTCAACAACATTCCTACTTTTAAACCTTCTTTTAATTCCGGATTTAATTGCAGTAACTCGCCTCTAGAAACATCAAAAGTTTTATTTAAGCTATAAAAAGTATCACCTTTTTTAACTTCATAAACCACGAATTTTTCCTTGATTTCTTCTAAAAGATTTTCTTCTTCATCTAAATCAGAAGTATTTACAATTGAATCTGAAACAACCTCAGCACTTTCTTTTACTTTATTTTTAAAATTATTTAGTTTTTTTTCTGGTACTACTAAAAAAGTGTTTGCTTTTGGCTGTCCTTCTACATCCGGATTTAATCGCTGTAAATCTGGCGTTTTCATGTCCAGTTTTTCGGCAATTTTATCCATGGTTTCTCCTTGCTTTACCTTATACTGAATGTATCTTTTTTGCTGGCCACAAGAAACTGTGAATGTTAAAATACACAGAAAAATAAATAATTTTAAATGCTTCATATACTTTATTCCCATTCTATAGTTGCAGGTGGTTTAGAGCTAATATCATACACAACTCTATTAACACCTTTTACTTGATTTATGATTTTGTTTGATGTTTTTTGTAAAAATTTATACGGCAAATCTACCCAATCTGCAGTCATACCATCTGTACTTTCTACTGCTCTTAATGCCACCACTTTTTCGTAAGTTCTCTCATCACCCATAACTCCAACAGAATTTACGGGTAACAACATAGCACCTGCTTGCCAAACATTATCATACAAACCATCTTCTTTTAATCCGTTTACAAAAATGGCATCTACTTCTTGTAAAATGCGGACTTTTTCTGCGGTAACATCACCTAAAATACGAATTCCTAAACCAGGTCCAGGAAAAGGATGACGCCCTAATAATTCTGGATCTATATCTAAAGATGCTCCTACTCTTCTTACTTCGTCTTTAAAAATCATACGCAAAGGCTCTACAATTTTTAATTTCATATAATCTGGCAATCCACCAACATTATGATGACTTTTAATGGTTGCAGATGGCCCACCATTTACAGAAACAGATTCAATAACATCAGGATAAATAGTACCTTGTGCCAACCATTTTACATCTTGTATTTGATGCGCTTCATCATCAAAAACATCAATAAATGTATTCCCAATGGCCTTTCTTTTTCCTTCAGGATCTGTAATGCCTGCTAATTTTGATAAAAAACGTTCAGAAGCATCTACTCCTTTAACGTTTAAACCCATTCCTTCGTATCTACGTAATACAGTTTCGAACTCATTTTTACGCAAAAGTCCGTTATTTACAAAAATACAATACAGGTTTTTACCTATGGCTTTGTGCAACAAAACAGCTGCTACAGAAGAATCTACTCCTCCAGAAAGCCCTAAAACTACTTTATCATTTCCTACTTTTGCTCTAATGGCGGCTACAGTACTTTCTACAAAAGAATCTGGAGTCCAGGTTTGTGCTACCTCTGCAATACCTACCAAAAAGTTTTCTAACAATTGTTTTCCATCTTTAGAATGATATACCTCTGGATGAAACTGAATGGCAAAAGTGGTTTCGCCTTCAATTTTATAAGCGGCATTTTGTACATCTTTGGTACTTGCAAGTAAAACCGCATTTGTAGGTAATTCTTTTATGGTATCTGAATGGCTCATCCAAACTTGGCTACCTTCTGAAATGTTTTTAAAGAACGCTTCATCATTTTTTATAAATGATAAATTAGCTCTACCATATTCTCTTGTGTTCGATTCTGCTACTTTTCCACCAGAAAAATGTGCCAAATATTGCGCTCCATAACACACTGCTAATAGTGGTTTTTTACCTCTAATATCAGATAAATCTGGATGTAATACATGTGCTCCTCTTACTGAATTAGGACTACCAGATAAGATGACAGCTTTATAACTTTCTAAATTTTCTGGAACTTTATCATAAGGATGAATTTCGCAGTAAATGTTTAATTCTCTTACTCTTCTTGCAATTAGTTGCGTGTATTGAGAACCAAAATCTAAAATAAGTACGTTGTGTTGTTGCATGCGCAAAAATACTATTTCATATTAAATTTTAATACTGAAATTTATATTTTTTTCGATGGATTAGAATTCGTTAAGTTCTGGTAGAATTCGCACAAAATTAAGCGGCTTTTTTAAAATTAACCTTAACAGTCTAACAATTACGTCTTAAAAAAATCTAGTTCCACTTTTTCTAAAATTTATACGCTATAGCATTGATGTTCATACCTGCTCCTACAGAAGCAAAAAGAACCACATCACCTTTATTTACCTCATGATCTTCTATTTCTCCTTTTAAAACTAAATCTAATAAAGTAGGTACTGTTGCTACAGAACTATTGCCTAATTTATGAATACTCATAGGCATAATATCTTTAGGCACTCGTTGTTTATAGAGTCTGTAAAAACGTTTTATAATTGCTTCATCCATTTTTTCATTGGCTTGATGGATAAAAATTTTCTTTACATCATCGATAGCAACACCACTTTTATCTAAAGCAGATTTCATAGCTGCTGGTACATGAGTAATGGCAAATTCGTAAATTTTTCGCCCAAACATTTTTATGTATTTTATATTTTGATCTTCTTCTTGGTTATAAGAACCACCAAAATGTAAAAAATAAGCTTCTTCGTTAGCAAATGTTTGTGAAGCATGACTTAAAATTCCTGCACTATCTGTTTCTGTTTTTTCTAAAATACAGGCCCCTGCTCCATCACTATAAATCATAGAATCTCTATCGTATTTATCAATAATTCTAGACAATGTTTCTGCACCAATTACCAAACATTTTTTGGCAATGCCCGCTTTTATAAAAGCTTGTGCTTGTATTACCCCTTCAATCCAACCTGGGCAACCAAATAGAATATCATAAGCCACACAATTTGGATTTTTAATGCCCAATTTATACTTTACTCTAGAAGCCAAACTTGGCAATGTATCTCCTTGAATGGCATCTTTTTTTAAATCGCCAAAATTATGAGCTACTATAATATAATCTAATTCTTCTGAATTTATATTGGCATCTGCTATGGCTTTTTCTGCGGCAAAAAAGGCTAGGTCAGAGGTTTTGAATTCTGCTGCTGCATAACGCCTTTCTTCTATACCTGTAATGGCTTTAAATTTTTCGACAATTACATCATTCGTAGCTGCAAAAGCAGTACCATCTGCATTTAAAAACTCTTCATTTAAAAAATCTGAATTGTATTTTTTTAAAGAAGGAATAAAGGTTCCTGTTCCTGTTATTTTAGATGAAATCATAATATGTATATTTTCACGAAGCAAATTATAAAAAACGTATTAATAAAATTACTATGCATGCATAGTAATGGAAAACTCAAATGGAAATTTTGGTCACTTTTAGTCATCTAAAAATAATTTTAATTTGAATAAACATTCAGCTTAAGCTTCATTACTGTTGCTATAGCGCTTGCTCTGTTTTTCATTTGATGTGCGTTTTCACCCTGAAAATTGGCATCAATGGTGGCAAAAAAATACGATACCCAAAGTTCAAAATGTTCTAATTTAAACTGTACAAATGCATTTTTTTGCAAGTGTTTTTGCATCACATTGTTATGGTAGGTAAGCGTATCAAATAAAATATCGTTCCAAAAATCTGTGATGATTTCTATATGATGTTCAAGTTGATGTTGAGCAACAATGTCTTTGAAAAAAGGCAGCATTTTTTCATCTCCTAACAATTTATCGTAGAATTTAGTGATGATTAATTTGATGTCTTTTCTTGAGCTGATGTCTGATTGCATTGCTTACTATTTTAAATACCTTCTTGGTCTTGGAAACCTTGCAGGGGGTTGTGTATTTTCCCCTAAAATTAATAAATCTTTAATTCAATTGAAAGTTATTATATACCTACAAGGTTCTAAAAACCTTGCAGGATGTTGTGTATTGTTGAATTGATTCTAACTTACTTTTAATGCGTACTTTTTACATACCTACTTGGTTTTAGAAACCTTGCAGGATGTTGTGTTTCATCCTCTAAAATTAATAAATCTTTAATTCAATTGAACAGTTTTTATATACCTACAAGGTTCTAAAAACCTTGCAGGATGTTGTGTTTCTTCCTCTAAAATTAATAAACCTTTAATTCAATTGAAAAGTTTTTATATACCTACAAGGTTCTAAAAACCTTGCAGGATGTTGTGTTTCTTCCTCTAAAATTAATAAATCTTTAATTCAATTAAACAGTTTTTATATACCTATAAGGTTTTAAAAACCTTGCAGAATGTTGTGTATGGTTGAATTGATTCTAACTTACTTTTAATGCGTACTTTTTGCATACCTACTTGGTTTTAGAAACCTTGCAGGACGTTGTGTTTCATCCTCTTAAATTAATAAATATTTAACTCAATTGAACAGTTTTTATATACCTACAAGGTTTTAGAATCTTTACTGGATACTGTGTTTCTTTTTTTAATTTTAGTACTTCTACAATTAAATTTAAAAATTTTTATATACCTACAAGGTTTTAAAAACCTTGCAGAATGTTGTGTATGGTTGAATTGATTCTAACTTACTTTTAATGCGTACTTTTTGCATACCTACTTGGTTTTAGAAACCTTGCAGGAAAAAAATCTTATAAATAGGAACTATCAAAAGAAAAAGGCAATAGAGAAAGTAATGACTCTGTTTTTACAATTTCGCCAACTTCTCCCATAAACAATATTGGAAAAGCTTGTTTTTGCTTTATTTCATATTCAGATAACGATTGCCTACAGGCGCCACAAGGTCCAATAGGTTGATCTACTTTTGTAATTTCGGAACTTGCTGTAATGGCTAATTTTAAAATCTTTACTCCAGGAAACGCAGAACCAGCTTTCCAAATGGCCACTCTTTCTGCACACATTCCTGATGGATAGGCTGCGTTTTCTTGATTACTTCCCAACACAATTTCATTATTTTCTAACAATAAAGCTGCACCAACACTAAATTTAGAATAAGGAGCATAAGCAGTATGTCTTGCTTCAATGGCTTTTAGCATTAACCTATTGTCTTCTTCAGACAATTCAGACATATCCTTATAAAGCAGAGCTTTTGTAGCTATTTCAATTTTTTTCATAAATAAAATCGTCAAAAAAAGCAGCCTTATTCGACTGCTTTTGTAGGTATAAATTTACTAAAAAAATATCATTTTTAGTAATTGTCGTAAATTTCTCCTAAATCGAAAGATAAAGAAAAACGCAATGAGTTTTCTAGTGGATTATTTACATCAGAAGAATTGATTAAATAAGACAAATCGATGTTTAAAGCGTTGGTTTTAAAGCCACCTCCTAAAGTAAAATATTGTCTGTTTCCTTTATCTGGACTTTCGTGAAAATATCCTCCTCTTAATGCAAAAGCATTGTTGTATAAATATTCAACTCCTAAAGCATAGGTAAATTCGCTTAACTCTTCACTAAATCCACCTGGTGCATCACCAAAAGAACCAAAGATTCCTTGTATCCAACCTTTTTCTTCATCAGAGCCATCTTCTTGTGGCGTTGGTACTAATAATTTTGTGAATTCAATATTGGTAGAAATGATGTTATAATCATCTAAAATAAAATCAAAACCACCACCAAATTTTAAATTGGTAGGTATAAAATCTTCTTCACCTGGTGTGTAAGAAACCTTAGGACCAATATTCGCGATGTTAAACCCAATTCGATAACGTCCGTTAAAATTACCATAATTTTCTTCGTAAGATTGATAGTACCCAGAAACATCAACAGCAAAAGAATTGATAGGTTGTAATGCATTACCAGAAGTACCATTAAACGCTAAGTTAGAACGAATGTATTTTAACGAAACTCCCATAGAAAATGTTTCGCTTAATTTTAAGGCATAAGATCCTGTAGCTACAAATTCATTAGGATTAATTTGTCCGTTTGCATTTCCTTGATCATCCGTTAAATCGATTTGACCTAAAGAAAAGTATTTAAAATCTGCACCCCAAGCTGCGTTTTCGCTAAATCTGTTGATGTAAGCACCACTACCCACAAAAATATCATCGGTTAAATTACGCAACCAAGGCGAATACGTAATTCCTGTTTTTATTTGTCGATCACTAAAAGTAATCTTTGCAGGGTTATGAAACAAAGACCAAGCATCTGCAGAAGTGGCAACACCCATATCTCCCATACCACCTGCTCTAGCATCAGGCACAATTAATAAAAAAGGGGTTGCAGTAGTAATACCTCCTGTTTGTTGTGTGTCTGTTTGTGCATTAAATTTTAAACTTACTAAAGCACAAAGTGCGAAACAAATTCCTAATTTTTTCATTCTTAATTTTCTTGTTATGTATTACAAATATCTACTTTTTATTGTAGTATTACTAATTTTTCGTATTTCTCTGACACCAAATTATTGGTAGTTGCCATTACCTTTAATTTATAAACGTACACTCCTTTTCCAATTTTATTGCCAAAATCGTCCAAACCATTCCAAGTAATACTTCTTGATAAATTACCTGTAGTTTGCACGTTTTGATTGATTGTTTTTACCAATTTACCCGAAACTGTAAAAATTTGAACTTGCACTTCTAAAGGCTCATTAGGTTTATTGTGATTGAACCAAAATTCGGTATAATTTACAAAAGGATTTGGATAATTCAATACATTCTCTAAATTAAGAATGGCATCACTTACTACCACAAAGTTTAACGTACTTTCTGATGAGTTATTGTAAGTATCCCAAGCTTTAATTTTTAAGGTGTGTGGACCAACTTCTAAATCTCTCAAGGTATAATTGACTTTCCCCTTGGTAAAATCGTCTAATTCTGTTTGATAAAAATCATTTAAGATAATAGGGTTCGTGGTATCTCCATCTAAAATTCCAACAATATCATGATCTACAGCTGTAATCGAAGTATTAATACCATTGGCATCTGATAAGGTTGCAATTAAATTGGGTGATGTGTTGGTATTGCCACCATCAATAAAAGATTCGTCGTTCATAAACAAACCAATTTCTGGCCCAGTGTTATCTTCGGGTGCGTTTTCGTTAATTCCGCCAACTACAACATCAAAATTTGCTCCAGATTTATCAATGTCACCATTTTCTGCATAAAAACTAAGTTTCCCTTTTCCGTATGCAATTTTAATGTCTTTAGGTACAATAAAATCGAAACTAAAAGCACCATTGGTAACTGTAGATTTTCCTCTAAAAAGCTTACTATCTTGCGTATCAAAATTCATTTTTACCCCAAAACCATCATTGTCTAAGGTCGATTTTTCTATGGTTTTATCAAAAATTGTGGTCGATAAAGTACCATTAAAATCGTTTAAAACCGTATTAGAATCATCTGTAATTACCCCTTCAAATTTAATTTTAGACAAAGCTTTTAAGGTATCTAAAGATTGACTAATGTCTATATCATTCATTTTGGTAATGCGCACATTGGGTTTTGGAATTGCCAATTTCATGGCAGGATCTCCAAAATGATAAATAAAGAATTTTTGAGTACTCGAAAAATTATTTTTGGTTTCGGCCAAAGCTTCTGCAATGGTATAATCTTCGTTATTAAAAGCGAGTAAACTACGCACCAATTGCTCATTAAAACGCTGACCAGTAGAAATGTAAACCTCTCTAGTAGTGGTAATCATACTTGCAGCACCACCAGTACTACTTTTAAAAGTAAGCTCGCCAGCTGTAATTCGATTTGGGTTATCGAATCTAGAAAAATCGCAGGTTACTGTAATTAAAAGCGGTAAGGTATTTACATTATTAAAAGACTGGATTTGTGGCACATCTAAAATTCGTTCTGATGCAAATCCGTCTTCTCCTCCATGACCAAAATAATCGAAAACTAAAGTTCCTTTTTCAATAGCATTGGTGATGGCTTCATTTACTTCAGGATAACGTTCACCACCAGAAGAATTTTCTTGCACATAGGCATCCATATAAATCTTATTCACATTAAAAATAGGTTTGTTATTTTTAATTTCATCAGCAATAGACTCTACCCCTTGCTCAATCACTTCTTCTCCAGAAGCATCAATATCATCTGCCAAAAGTGTAATGGTGTTTCGCCAATCTCCAATGGCATCTTTAGAATAATAATTTAAAATTTTATCAACAGCAGTACTTGCTTCACTTAAGGTAGCTACAGGAATTCTACTCGAAACCACATCTACTGTATGATTGGTAGACATCAATCCTTCATGGTCTTCTAACATCACAAAAAAGTCGTCAGTAACCCAAGAATTTGCCAAATTAAAACTGATGCTCGATAATTTTACAGGCACAATATTATTATTCCCAGCAATGCGATCTTTATAATCATAAGAGGCATCTCCAAAAAAACAGACATATTTTAATTTTGTGTCTTCGGATGAATTTGTTTCATACACCTGTTTGATAAAATCTCGGATTCCTGTGATGTCTTTAGATCCTGAAGAAAATTCGTTATAAATTTCATCTAAAAGCACCACTTTTGTGGTTAAACCTGAATTGTTTTGATGATAATCTGCCAATCTTTGCGCTTCTCCAGAAAGGGTTTTGTTGGTAATAATGATGTAATTTACATCTTTAATGGCATGTAAATTCTGGTTGGCAATTTTAGCATTTTCTATGGTTTCTGGTGTGTAAAAATCGTTTTCATGTAAAATGATGTATTCTTTTAAGGCTCCAGCATTGTCTTTAAACGAAAAGCCATTGGCAGTACTTTCGTTTGATATGCTTTGAGGCGCTAAATAATTGGTAACATCCCAAACTTGAAAAGCTGCATTTCCATTTTCGATTTGATACGCTACAATTCCTGATGTATTGGCTTGCTCAAAACTTCGAAAGGAAAATTGAAAATCACTAAATTGCAACTGTTTTTTACCTATTACTTCTATATAATCTAAAAAAGCATTGGCAGACGGATTTCCATTATTATCATAGCGAATCGAAACTGTAATATTCTCTGATGAATTTACAAAAGCAGCACTTCTTTGTATGGCATAAGCTTTGGTTAAAGAACCCGAATTTACAGCAGGATAATTAATAGTGTATAAATCTTGTCCGTTTACAGTTACATCCATGGTAGAGGAAACTACTGAATTCGAAACTCCACCCACTTTTACCGTAATTTCTTGATTGGCCACTGCATTCGGAAAGGGAATACTAAAGGTTTGGCTATTTTCGATATTAAAATCCTGATTAAAAAACCATTGAGTACCCACAGCTAAAATGCTTTTTTCTTCTTTTTCGTAAAAGGTATAATCATCAAAAGTAGTTAGCTGAGTTGTTGCATTTCCTGTTACTGGAGTTTTGGTTTGAATTCTTTTTCCATCAACCTCATTTACGGTAATAAAATAATAAGCTTTGTCTGAATAGATATTCTGCACATGAGTGGCTGTATTTGTAGTGGCATTTACATTCCAATGATGTGGCCCTTTGGCATAAAAAAGAATAAAATCGTCGGCATCAAAAGCGCCATCACTTTCTCCTTGAATATAAATGGCATTTTCTTGCAAATCATCGTATCGAAATGCACTATTTACATCTGGCAAAAGCTGACCACCATTACCATAAATATGAATTTTCTTCGGATTTAAACCATTGGTAGAAACTCCTATTTGTTGCAATACATTCCGATCAATTTTAAAAACTCCTGTGGTGTCTACAGCAAACTTATACCAGTCTCCAGAAGCAAGAACAGAGTTGGTTACTTGTGCAAAGTTTTGTTGCCATACCAACAGACAAAAAAAGAATAAAAACTGTTTTTTCATTTAATTATTCAAATAACGCAAATAAAATTTAGATATTTTATGACAAACAAAGATAAATTATACTAAAGTAAAAAAGCAATCGTTTCTTTAAATAAGTACAAAAATCATGCGTTAAAACTTGGTGATTTACTTGTAAGAAAGTATATTTATCGTAAATTCGCTATGTAAAACCCTATCAATTTTAAATTAGGAAATGAAAAACATATTTAAAATCTCTTTAGTGCTCCTAACAATTTTATTGTTAGCCAGCTGTAAAAGCTCAAATTCCAATAAATCTACCTTAACTGGTTTGAATTATAACGATCCTAAAAATGGTAATTTTATAAAAAATAATTCTTTTAAAGGCCAAGAAACTCCTCCAGGAATGATTGGTATAGAAGGGGGTACTTTTACAATGGGTCAAGTGCAAGATGATGTCATGTTCGATTGGAATACGACTCCCAAAAAGATACACGTTCGTTCTTTTTATATGGATGAAGCAGAAGTAACTAACTCAGAATATTTTTTATATGTACAGTATATGAAAAATGTTTTTCCACCTTCTGAAGAAAAATACAAACACATTTACACTTCTGTATTACCAGACACGTTGGTTTGGAGAAAGAGTTTAGGAAACACCGATATTTTATCAGAAAATTATTTTCGTCATCCTGCTTATGCAGATTATCCTGTAGTTGGAGTGAGTTGGTTACAAGCTAATGAATATTGTAAATGGCGTACCAATGCTGTAAACTTAAAAACGTTAATTGATAAAGGACACATTAAAAACATTTTTGAGGCAGACTCGATAAGCAACTTTTTTGATACGGACGTTTTTTTAACAGACGATTCTAAATTGTTTAACGGAGATTCTACAGTATATAAAAGAGGAGTTGGTAGAGCCATTCGTAAAAAAGGAGAACCAAGACCAGATAAAGATGCTTTTCAAGGTGCTAGAAAAATTACACAAGCCGATGGTATTTTAACACAGCGTTTTCGTTTGCCTACAGAAGCTGAGTGGGAATTTGCAGCAAAAGCAACGCTTGAAAACAGAGAATACAATAATATAAGAGGTAGAAAAAAATATGCTTGGGATGGGAAATATACCCGTTCTAAAAATAAAAGAACAAGAGGAGATCAACTCGCTAACTTTAAACAAGGAAGAGGGAATTATAGTGGTTTACCTGGTTGGAGTTCTGATGGCGCAGATATTCCAAATAAAATTAAATCTTATCCACCAAACGGATTTGGTTTATATGATATGTCTGGAAATGTTGCTGAATGGGTAGCAGATGTGTACAGACCAATTATTGATAATGAAGCGAATGATTTCAACTATTTTAGAGGTAATATCTTTACAAAAAAAATGATTGATGAAGAAGGTAACGTAGTTATTGCTGCTACTGATGAAGCTCCTGAAATGACTTACGATACGTTACCAAATGGTAAGATTATTCCAAAACAATTGCCAAATACTATCAAATACATTCCAATTACTAAAGATGATACTACTATGAGAAGAAACTTTATGGTGGCAGACAATAGAGATATTGGTGATGGAGATGCAAACTCAAGTCGTTTTTTCGATGAAGATGAAGACGGAATTAAAAGTAAACCTAGTATGTACAATTCACCAAAAGGTCCTTCAAGAGTGATTGACCCAGAAACTGGTGAAGAAGTATTGGTAAACGATGAAGAGCGAAGAACTACTTTAATCAGTAATAAAACAAGAGTATATAAAGGAGGTTCTTGGTCTGATAGAGAATATTGGTTAGACCCTGCACAAAGAAGGTATTTGCCAGAATATATGGCAACCAACTACATTGGTTTTAGATGTGTTTCAGATCGTGTTGGTCCAATGGCTACAGGGAAAAGAACAGCAAGAAATCCTAGTAGATAACATAAAACGTTAAAAAATAAAAACCTCATTGTTTTCTAATAATGAGGTTTTTTTTATATTTAAAAATGGAGATTACAACTTTATATCAAATTTATTCTGAACATTTTCTGGTAGATACAGACACAAGAAACATCAGAAAAAACACCATTTTCTTTGCTCTAAAAGGAGAACACTTTAATGGCAATCAATTTGCAGCAAAAGCGCTCGAATTGGGTGCCTCTTATGCAGTGGTTGATGAAGTCGAATACCAAACCCAAGAAAATATCATTTTGGTTGATGATGTTTTGCAAACCCTACAACAGCTGGCTCATTACCACAGAAAGCAATTAAACATACCCGTAATTGGGTTAACTGGTAGCAATGGAAAAACCACCACAAAAGAACTGATGTTTGCGGTTTTAAACCAAAAATACAATACCATTGCCACCAAAGGCAACCTGAACAATCACATAGGGGTACCTTTAACCCTATTGTCTATGACACCCGAACACGAATTGGCCATTGTAGAAATGGGTGCCAATCATCAAAAAGAAATTGAATTCCTATGCAGCCTCTGCGAACCCGATTTGGGATACATCACCAATTTTGGCAAAGCCCATTTAGAAGGTTTTGGAGGTATTGAAGGCGTAATTCAAGGCAAAAGTGAACTCTACCAATACTTAAGAGCCAATGACAAACTGGTATTGCTAAATCCTGAAGATGAAATTCAGCTTGAAAAATCAAAAGGTATCACATCCATTTCGGTTGATCTTAACAACATAAAATTGATAGCCGCTCATCCGTTTGTACAACTTACTTATAAAAACAAGCAGGTGCAAAGTCATTTGATAGGTACCTATAATTTTGCCAATATTGCAGCTGCCATTACTCTAGGCGATTATTTTAAAGTCCACCCTACTGAGATTATCAAAGCAATTGAACAATATACACCTACCAACAATCGCTCACAAATCATTCAGACAAAAAACAAGCAAATCATCTTAGATGCTTACAATGCAAATCCTTCTAGTATGAAAGTGGCTTTAGAAAATTTTGCTTTGCAAGAAGCCCCTCGTAAAGTGGTTATTTTGGGTGATATGTTTGAGTTGGGAGAAAATTCCATCCAAGAACACCAAGCCATTGTGGACTTGTGCCAACAGCTCAATTTTGAAACACAATATTTTATCGGAGAACTATTTTATCAAACCCAAACCGAAAAACAACAGTTTCAAACGTTTGAAGATTTTAGCAATTACCTTAAAAAGCATCCTTTAGAACAGTGTGCTATTTTTATCAAAGGATCAAGAGGCATGCGTTTAGAACGAATTTTGGATTTGTTGTAATGGTCTTTGTGGTTCGTGGTTCGTTAATCGTTCTTCGTGGTTCGTTCTTCGATTTTTGAGTTTCGTTGCTCGTTGCCCGTTATTGATTTCGTTTTAAGGGTTTAAATGCTTAGAGTTTAGTTGTTGGTTTTCGTTACGATTACAGTAAAAGTACATACCATTCGTTACACAAGAGATTCCTCTGTACCGCTATTTGCTACGCAAGGTACTTTCAATCAAAATATATTTTGATTTCAGTAATAATCGGAATGACA
>NZ_JBSSBG010000016.1:0-94866 GCF_054968445.1 Polaribacter sp. M10 | reverse complement strand
CCAACAACGCAGCAATTTGGGGAGCTATTTTATCAATTCCGATTGCATTAGCATTAAAGTTTTTACCAATTGCGGCTTTAGAACCTTGGATGCATCAAATGGGAATTGCAACTTTATTATCTATGGCAGTAACTATGATATTAAGTTATTTACAAAACAAAGGTGCAGATGATGAAAAAGGTATAGAGATTTCTAAAAACCTATTTAAAACAACTCCATTATTTAATATGGGGTCTATAGTAGTCTGTATTTTATTAGCAGTGTTGTATTCGTTATTTTGGTAAAATAACTTACCATATTCATTTTTACAGAAAACGCCTAATATTTAAATTAGGCGTTTTTTTTTATTTCTTTTTGATGATGATTTCTTCAAAGTCATCAGTTTTGTCAACATTTAAAAAAAGATTTTGAGCTTCTTTTGGTGGTAATGTTAATTTACGAGTTCTTAAATCTAACCAAGCTCCATATACTTTCACAATTGCTGATAATTGCCCTTTTTGATTAAATATTTCGTGTGTTATCTTCCAGCGTTCGTTGTTTTTAGAAAGACCTGAAACTTTAAAGTTTGCAGAAATATTTTCGCCCATATAAATTTCTTTTCTAAAAGAAGTTTCTTCTGTAAAAAGTATTGGTCCAATATTGTGTTTGCTAAAATCTTCTAGTGTAAAGTTTTGGCCTGCAAAAAAACGAACTCTAACTTCTGCTGCATAATCATTGTAAGCTGTATGACGCATGTGTCTGTTTGGGTCAAAATCAGACCATTTTGTTGTAAAATCTACTTTAAATTCCATATTATTTTAAAATAAAAAAAAGCCTGTTAGGTTTAGAACCTATCAGGCTTATCAATTAATTTTAAGGATTGTTAGTTTTTAACAATCTCGCTTTTATCTTTTAATTTTAATTCGCTTAAAACATTTAGTGCTTCTGATACATACATATCTTTAGATAAATTTTTGTGCCAAGCGACTCTTTTATCCTTTAAATCTTCATTTTCTTTAAATAAAGATTGCTCGTATTTTGGCGAAGTAAATGTTAAGTTTGATTTATAATCGAAAACAGATTTAAATTTTTCTGCTTCTTTTTCTCTCATTTCACTTTCTTTAAAATAGGTTTTATAATTTAAAGAATACGAAGTATCATCTTGATTTTTCTTTAGCCATTTTGCGTATTCATTTACCAATTTAAAGTTTGTACTATTGGCAATTCTTTGTTTGCTATTGTAAACAACATCATTAAAATTTGCATAGGTATTGGTTTGTGTATAGTTGGCTTGTGGTACTTTATCCCAATCTAGAGCATCTTCTAAATCGCGTTCGCCATATTTCATATAACTTAATCTACTTGGCATTGCTATATCTGAGTAAACCCCTTCTTTTTGAGTAGAACCACCATTAACTCTATAAAATTTTTGAATGGTCATTTTTAAGTATCCTAAGTCATTTTTATATTTTGGATAAAACTGATTGATAGGCAATACATTTTGTACAGTTCCTTTACCATAAGTTTGGTTACCACCTAAAATAACTCCTCTTTTATAATCTTGCATTGCTGCTGCAAAAATTTCTGAGGCAGAAGCAGAAAATTCGTTTACCAAAACAACCACAGCTCCATCCCATTGAGTTTTAGGATCTATATCATTTTTAATAATAGGGCTTTCTCCTCTATATTTAACTTGTACAATTGGTCCTTCATCAATAAATAATCCAGATATTTCTATGGCAGTTTTTAAAGAACCACCACCATTATTTCTTAAATCTATAATTAAACCATTTACACCTTCTGCTTTTAATCTTTCAATTTCTTTTTCCATGTCTTTTGCAGAATCTCGATAGTTATTATCAGAAAAGTCGATGTAAAAACTTGGTAAATCTATAATGGCATATTTTTTTCCATCTTTTTCTACAATGCTCGATTTTACAAAAGTTTCGTCTAATTGCACTACATCTCTAATTATAGAAATTACTTTTGTAGTTCCATCTAACTTTTTCTTAACCGTTAATCGAACTTCAGTTCCTTTTTTACCTTTAATAAATTTTATGGCATCATCTAAACGCATACCCACAATATCTAAAGGTTCTTCATCACCTTGAGCTACTTTTAAAATAATATCTCCAGGTTCTAATTCGCCTTGTTTAGAAGCAGGGCCACCAGCAACCAATTCAAATACGTGTGTGTAAATTCCTTTCTTTTGCAAACGCGCTCCAATTCCTTCTAACTTACCAGAAATGGTTTGGTCAAAACGTTCTTTTATAGAAGGGTCCATATAAGTTGTATGAGGATCGAAAGCACCAACTACCGAATTTAAGAATGTAGAAAACCAATCATCATGTTCTAATTCTTCAATTCTAATGTATAATTCATCCATGTTTTCTAGCACTTTAGCTCTTGCTTCTTTTTCTAAAGTGGCAAAAGATTTTGGCTTGAATGATTTGTCTTTTTTAAGTTTTTCTTCTTGTAAATTGGTTTGTTCTTCAATTCTACTTAATGTTTGTAGTTTTAATTGTTTTCTCCAATAATCAATTAATTCGTTATCATTTTTAGCAAAAGGAACTTTTTCATAATCTAAATCGATTACTTCATTTTTATTAAAATTAAAAGGTTGTGCTAATAATTCTCCATAATAAGATTTTGCATTTTTAATTTTGGTTAAAAAACGGCCATAAACTAAATTGTAAAAAGATAAATCGTCTTGTAAAAGCTGATTGTCTATTTGGTATTTGTATTTAGAAAATTCCTTAATATCTTTTTGCGTAAAGTATCTTTTGTTGCTGTCTAAACCGTCTATAAAAGAATTAAAAACGTGTTCAGAAAAATCATCATTCATATCTTTTACAACAAAATGTCCTCTAGTTAAAATGTTTTTTAAAACATAAATTAAAACTTTGTCTTTTTCTGGATCAAGATTTGTTATTTCAAGTTTTTCTGATGCGTTAATTGCAATACTATTTATCAACAAAACAATTGCTAATAATAAGGTGCTAAATTTAAATTTCGTCTTCATAAACCTACTGTCGTTATTTGTATTTAAAAATTACTAATCTTACTTGCTAATCTACTAAAATAGTGCCAAATTTTTTAGAAACCAACTCTTTTTAAAAATACTCTTAAAATTTAAGAATTGATTATGTTTTATCTTCTTTAGTCTAAAAAAATATGTAAAGAAATTAAATTAAGAAAAATTAAGAATTATAATCTGCTCGCTTTAAATTATTTATTTAACTAACAATATTACTTAAATTTTAAGGTATTCGTTCTTTATAAAATGTTAAAAAGAAAATCAATTAAAATAAATTAGATTTAAGCAAAAGACTTAAATTTAGAGTTTAAAAATGATTCTTTATGAACGAAAGACCTTTGATTTTAGTAACCAATGATGATGGCATTACTGCTCCAGGAATTAGAGCTTTAATTAAAATAATGAACAAAATTGGAGAAGTTGTAGTGGTTGCTCCTGATAGTCCACAAAGTGGAATGGGACATGCAATTACTGTTGATAATGTATTGACATGTAATCCTATAACTATAGATGATGGTCCGCAATTAGAATATACTTGCTCTGGTACGCCTGCAGATTGCGTAAAAATGGCAGTTAGCGAAATTCTAAATAAAAAACCAGATTTGTGTGTTTCTGGTATTAATCACGGACCAAATTCTTCGATTAACGTTATTTATTCTGGAACAATGAGTGCTGCAATAGAGGCTGGTATAGAAGGGATTCCTGCAATTGGTTTTTCTTTATTAGACTTTAAATGGCATGCAGATTTTAAACCTTGCGAAAGCTTTGTTAAAAATATTACCTTAAATACTTTGTTAAACGGATTGCCAGAAGGAATTGTTTTAAACGTAAATATTCCTGATTTAAAGAAAGAAGAAATTAAAGGAACCAAAATTTGCAGACAAGCAATGGGAGTTTGGAAAGAAGATTTTGACAAAAGAAAAAGTCCTTTTGGTAAAGAATATTATTGGCTTTCTGGCGAATTTGTAAACAGAGATAAAGGTCAAGACACAGATATTTATGCGTTAGAAAATGGTTATATTTCTATTGTACCTGTTCAATTCGATTTAACTGCACATCATATGATTCAAAAATTAAATTCTTGGGAACTGTAAAAAAAGAAATATTAATAGGAGTTTTAGTTGCTGTATTTGCCACACTTGCTGGTTGTTATTTATATGTAGAATATTTTTCTAATGTGGGTTTTAACGAAACTCTACAATTGATAGAAGATGGAGATTTATATGGCAAAATACTATCTATAGCTGCAATTCCTAATTTATTTGTGTTTTTAGTTTTTATTAAAAAAAAGCAAGACAATAGAGCTAAAGGTGTTTTGTTAACCACAATAATTATTGCTTTAACCACCTTAATTTTAAAGTTTATCTGATGAAATATTACATTATTGCAGGTGAAGCCTCAGGAGATTTACATGGTTCTAATTTAATGAAAGCTTTGTACAAAGAAGATGCTGATGCAGAAATTAAATTTTGGGGTGGTGATTTAATGAAATCAGTAGGAGGTACACTTGTAAGTCATTATAAAGAAAGAGCTTTTATGGGTTTTTTCGAAGTGCTAAAAAATCTAAATAAAGTACTTGTTTTTATTAAGTTTTGTAAAAGCGATATCGAATTATTTCAACCAGATGTAATTATTTTTATCGATAATTCTGGATTTAATTTGCGTATTGCCAAATGGGCAAAACAAAAAGGGTATAAAACCAATTATTATATTTCTCCTCAAGTTTGGGCAAGTAGAGCTACAAGAGTAAAAGCCATAAAAAATGATGTAGACAAAATGTTTGTAATTCTCCCTTTTGAAAAAGAATTTTACAAAAAATATGATTACGATGTAGATTTTGTGGGTCATCCTTTAATTGATGCCATTGCAGATCGAGAACAAACTGATGTAGAAAAATTTAGAGAAGAATATAATTTAGGAGACAAACCCATTATTGCATTATTACCAGGAAGCAGAAAACAAGAAATTACCAAAATGCTTTCTGTAATGTTATCTTTAGTAGATGATTATCCTTATTATAAATTTGTAATTGGTGGTGCTCCAAGTCAAGATTTTTCTTTTTATCAAAATATAATCGGAACCAAAAAAGTAAGTTTTATCAATAATAAAACCTACGATTTACTATCCATTTCTACAGCAGCTGTAGTTGCTTCTGGTACAGCAACTTTAGAAACCGCTTTGTTTAAAGTGCCTCAAGTGGTTTGTTATAAAGGTAGCTTTATTTCGTATCAAATTGCAAGACGAATTGTAACTTTAAAATACATTTCTTTAGTAAATTTAATTATGGATAAAGAAGTGGTTACAGAATTAATTCAGAACGATTATACCAAAACAAATCTTAAAAAAGAATTATCTAAAATACTTGATGAAGAACACCGAGAAAAATTGTTTTTGGATTATTTTGAATTAGAAAAAAAGTTAGGAGGTAAAGGTGCATCAGCAAAAACAGCGAAACTAATTATACAGAATTTAAAGCCTTAAGGCTATGAATAAAAATTTACTTTTTATTATACTATTACTTTTTATTTTAAGTTCTTGTTCTTCTACTAAAAGTGTTGTAAATAATCATAGCAAAACAAAATCTAAATCTATTTCTAAAGCAGATCTTGTTGTTGCAAATGCGTTACAATATAAAGGTGTAAAATACAAATACGGAGGCACAACAAGAAAAGGAATGGATTGCTCTGGTGTAGTTTATGTTTCTTTTGGAGCAGAAAATATTCCATTACCTAGATCTTCTAGATACATGGCAAAAGAAGGTAAAAAAGTTGCTTTAGGTAAAGTTAAAAAAGGCGATTTATTATTCTTTAAGATAAGCAAAAATTCCAACCAAATTAATCATGTGGGCTTGGTAACTGAGATTAAAAACGGACAAATTTTCTTTATTCATTCTACAAGTTCTAGAGGTGTAATTGTTTCATCAATGTCGGAAAAATATTGGAAAAACTCCTTTGTAAAAGCAACTAATATACTGTAAGAAAGTCTGTTAAAATTTTAGTATCTTTATCAAGCTATATGAAAAAGATACTGAGTTATTTACCTCTTCACTTCGTGATTTTTATAATTTTAGGAATTATAACACAATTCTATACAAGTATTTGGCAGTTTGGTTTTGCTAAAATTACGGTCTTATTCTTTATTTTTTTAAGTTTATTGTTGTTGATAAATCAAAAAGTTATCAGAACTATTTTAGCATTTATTTTTTTCTTTTGTATAGGGATTTTTACTGTTTTTGTAAACAACAATTTGAATTATGAAAACTATTATCAAAACCATTTAAGTGATAAGTCTGTAGCTATTTTAAAGGTTGATAAAATTTTAAAACCGAGCATTTATCACTATAAATTTGAAGCTGAGGTTTTGCAAGTTAATCGCATTAAAACAAGAGGTAAAGTACTTTTAAATTTATCAAAAGATAGTGTAATAGAACCTTTTAAAGTAGATGAATTATTAAGTGTACCAGCTGATTTTATTCCAATTCAAAAGACTTTAAATCCACATCAATTTGATTATCGATTTTATCTGCAAAAGCAAGGAATTCATCAACAAGTATACCTTACAAAAAATAACTTTTTAAGAGTAGGTTTTAAAAGCTTTTCGTTAATTGGTTTATCAGCAAAAGTTAGAAGTAAAATTCAAGAATCATTAAAAAAGTATCAATTTAAAGAGGATGAATTAGCAGTAATAAATGCGCTTTTATTAGGGCAAAGACTAGAAATTTCTAAAGAACTTTTAGCAAATTATTCTAAAGCAGGCGCCATTCATATTTTAGCAGTTTCTGGTTTACATGTTGGTATAATTTTGTTGATTTTATCGTGGTTCTTAAAACCTTTAGAAAGGTTAAAAAAAGGAAAACTCATAAAAACCATTTGTATTGTTCTATTACTTTGGATGTTTGCCTTTATTGCTGGTTTGTCTGCTTCTGTAACAAGAGCTGTTACTATGTTTACTTTTTTAGCAATTGGCATGTCTTTTCAACAGAAGAATATTTCTTTATTTTCGTTATTAACATCGATGTTTTTCTTATTGATTTTTAAACCAATGTTTTTATTTGATGTTGGTTTTCAAATGAGTTATTTAGCAGTTTTCGGAATTATTTTAGTGCAACCCAAATTGTATAAAATTTACATACCTAAATTTAAAATTGATAAAAAAATCTGGCAATTAACTTCGGTTTCAATTGCAGCTCAAATAGGAGTTTTGCCTTTAAGTTTGTACTATTTTCATCAGTTTCCAGGATTATTTATGCTTTCTAATTTAATCATTATTCCGTTTTTAGGAGCTATTTTAATTTTCGGAATTTTAATTATACTATTGGCCATATTTGGAGTTTTACCTCAATTTTTGGCAAACCTTTATGGTGATGTTATCTCTACCATGAACAGTTTTGTAAGTTGGGTTTCGCATCAAGAACAATTTTTATTCAAAGAGATTTCGTTGTCATTTTTTATGATGTTGTTAACCTATGCTGTAATTGTATTCGGAATCTTTTTTTTGACGAAAAAATCGCCCAAAAGATTCATTTATTTTCTGGCTTCTGTTTTTGGTGTACAAAGCTTTTTTCTGTTTGAGAATCATCAAAAGAAAACAAAAGATGAATTTATAGTTTTTCATAAAACTAGAAATTCAGTTCTTGGAAAAAGAATTGGAAATCAAATTGAAATAAATCACGACTTAGATTCTTTAGTTATCCAAAATACGGGTTTGTTAGTGTCTTATAAAATAGGTGAAAACGTAAAGGAAACTATAAAACATCACATTGATAATGTTTATCAATTTAAAAATAATACAATTTTGGTGGTAGATAGTTTAGGTGTGTATCAATTAAATGGGTTAAAAAATCCGATAGTATTGTTGCAACAATCACCAAAAATAAATTTAGAAAGATTGATAAGAATAATTGAACCCAAACAAATTATTGCAGATGGTTCTAACTACAAAAGTTATGCAAAAAGGTGGCAAAAAACAGCTAAGAATAAAAAAACTCCTTTTCATGACACTGCAGAAAAAGGAGCTTATATTTTAAAGGATTAACTTTTTATATTGCTTTTAAAATCTTTTTCAAAATTAATCCATTCTTGATCTTTATACGCTTTGGTGTTAAAAAAAGCGAGAATTTTCTCAAATCTCTCAGCAGATAAATAACCAGGTATTTTTTGTAACATTTCTTCTTCTGCAGACATAAATATTGTTGAAGGATAAGATAATTTACCTTCTAATAAAGCCGCTGATAATTCATGAAATTCTGTTCTGCCTTCTTTTTTATATTTAAATGTGTAGCCTTTGTAATTTATATCTTCTTTGCCTTCTCCGTTTAATTTAATGGCATAAAAATTTGCGTTTACATAGTTTATAATTATTGGATTAGAATAAGTTTCTTTATCCATTTTTTTGCAATAACCACACCAATTTGTATAAACATCTATTAAAATTGGTTTTGGGTTTTCTTTGTTTAAAGCGATTGCTTTTTCGAAAGAAAGCCAATTGATTTCGTTTTGTGCATTGCTTGTAA
Source organism: Polaribacter sp. M10 (assembly GCF_054968445.1). Taxonomy (NCBI): domain Bacteria; kingdom Pseudomonadati; phylum Bacteroidota; class Flavobacteriia; order Flavobacteriales; family Flavobacteriaceae; genus Polaribacter; species Polaribacter sp. M10. Next base: position 86,338 of record NZ_JBSSBG010000016.1, on the reverse strand, counting down.
AACTAGCGAATACTATCAGTATTAGTAAATATGCTTTTTTCATGAATGAACATTTACAAAGTATACACCAAAGTTAATAAATATCTGCTGATTTAAAATTTTCCTTATTTTTGAGCATAAAAAAAAACTCATTAATTTTAGTTTATGAGGTTTTATAATACTATTTATTCATCAGCTAATTCGAATCCTTCAGTTTCTTTGTCTCCTGTAACAGCAATGTTTTCTGCTCCATGAGTTAATCTTTTTAGAGGTTTAAGAATAGCTATAATTAATAGACCAAAAAGGGTACAAGTAATTGCTATTCCAGTAAATACTTCAAAATCTCCAGCATTTTCAGATAAACCACCAATTAGACCAGCTACTTTATTACCTAAACCAGTAGCAGCAAAATAGGCTCCCATCATAAAAGATGCATATTTAATAGGAGCTAGCTTTGTAATGAATGATAATGCTACAGGAGATGCACAAAGCTCTCCAATAGTATGGAATAGATAAGCAAGTACTAACCAGATCATTGCAGATTTTTCTGCAATTTCATCTCCATTCATAATTACTTCTGATGCAGCTTTGCTCATAAAGAAAAAACCAAATGCCATAATAATTACACCAATTGCCATTTTAAATAATGATGATGATTCTTTTCCCTTTTTTTTCCATCTATGCCAAAAACCTCCAACAGCTGTACCTAAAACAATTATAAAAAATGCGTTAATAGATTGAAAAACAGCAGCAGGGATTTCATTACCAATTAAAGGTAGTGTAAAAGGTATAATTCTATTTGTTTTTTGCTCAGTATATAAACTCATTAATCCTCCAGCTTGTTCAAAAGCTCCCCAAAAAACAATAATTATTAAAAATGATAGAAACATTACTAGCATTCTATCTTTTTCTATTTTATTTAAAGGTTTTTTTAATAAATCTTTATCTGGAGAATCCGCTTTACCAATAAAATCACCAACAGTTCGTAAATATTTTAACCCATACATATATACAATTTGACCTAATGCCATTCCAATACCAGCTAATCCAAAACCATAATGCCAACCATATTTAGCAGCAACAGCACCAACAATTAAAGCACCTAAAAAAGCTCCAAGATTAATACCTATATAAAAAACGTAAAAACCTCGATCTCTTCTATCATCACCTTGTTTATACAAACCGCCAACCATTGTAGAGATGTTTGGCTTTAGAAAACCTACTCCTATAACAATAAAAACTAGTCCTGTAAAGAATGCCCATTGCGCATCAACTGCTAAAATTCCATGGCCTATACAAAGAAGGATTCCACCTAACATTACTGCTTTTTTCTGTCCAATAAACTTATCTGCAACCCAGCCTCCTGGAATAGAAGTTAAATAGACAAACATTGTATAAGTACCATAAAAAGAAAGTGTTTCTCCATTTGTCCATCCAAAACCAGATTGAGGGTTTCCTAAAATAACAGGAGCTGCAAGATATAATGTTAAAATTGCTCTCATTCCATAGTAAGAAAATCTTTCCCACATTTCTACAAAAAACAAAACATACAATCCTGCAGGATGTCCAAATAGTTCTTTTTGATGTGGTAGTTTAGCTGTATTGCTCATAAAATATATCCTTTTATTTCTTTAGTTTTATTCGATTATTTTAATAAATGTTCTACAACAAAATTAGTCATTTTGGTGTATAAATTTAATCTTGTATTTCTTCCTTTGTAAATTCCGTGAGTTCTGTCTGGTACAATAAACATATCGAATTGTTTGTTGGCTTCAATTAAAGCATTTATCATTCTCATTGAGTTTTGCACGTGTACATTATCATCTCCAGTTCCGTGAACCAATAAGTAATTTCCTTCTAGTTTATCTGCATAATTTATAGGAGAATTGTCATCATAACCACTTGCATTTTCTTGTGGAGTTTGCATATAACGTTCTGTATAAACAGTATCGTAAAAACGCCAAGAAGTAACTGGAGCTACAGCAATTGCAGTGGTAAAAATATCATTACCTTTTAGCAAAACATTTGTGCTCATAAAACCACCATAAGACCATCCCCAAATACCAATATTCTCTTTGTCTATATAAGGCAATTCTGCTAATTTTTTAGCAGCTGCTATTTGATCTTCAACCTCAAATTTACCTAGTTCTTTTTGAGTAACTTTCTTAAAATCTGCACCTTTTAAACCTGTTCCTCTACCATCTACACAAACTACAATCATTCCTTTTTGGGCTAACATATTATGCCAATAATCGTTTGCAGCATTCCATCTATTACCCACTTGCTGAGAACCTGGTCCAGAATATTGAAACATAAACATTGGGTAAGATTTGCTTTCATCAAAATCTACAGGTTTAATCATCCACATGTTTAAATCATTACCATTAATATTAATGGTAGAAAATTCTTTAGGACTCATTTTGTATGCTGCTAATTCTTCCTTTAATGCTGCATTATCTTTAATCACCTTTAGCATTTTTCCTTTGGCATTGTATAAAGAATAAATTGGTGGAGTTTCAGCAGAGGAATACGTATTGATAAAGTAATTTAAATTGGTGCTAAAAGCGGCAGAATTTTGCCCATCTTCATTACTTAAAAGCTTTTTGTTTTTTCCATTTAATTTGATAGAATAAACACCTCTGTTGATAGATCCGTTTTCTACAGATTGATAATAAATTGTTTTTTTAGATTCGTTAAAACCATAATAACGAGTTACTTCCCAATTTCCTTTTGTAATTTGATTGATTAATTTTCCATCAAAATCATAATGATAAATATGGTTGTACCCATCTTTTTCGCTGGTCCAGATAAAAGAATTATCAACTAAAAAAGTAAGGTTGTCTGTAATGTCTATATACGCTTTATCAGTTTCGTTTAATAATACAGATGTTGTATTTTTTACTGCATCAACTTTATGTAATTTTAAATCATTTTGATGACGATTTAAAGTAGTTGCCACTAAAATTTTATCATCATTAGACCATTTTATTCTTGGGATATATTCATAATCACCCAAATCGATTTTTTTACTGTTTTCTGATGCAATTGTGTACATGTGTAAAGTAACCACTGCATTTGTTTCTCCTGCTTTTGGGTATTTAAAAACTTGTTGACTTGGGTATAAATCTTTCCCAACAATATCCATAGAAAAAGTGGGTACTTTGCTTTCATCGAAACGTAAATACGCTAAATATTTGCTGTTATTACTCCACTCAAAAGCTCTAACAAATGCAAATTCTTCTTCGTAAACCCAATCTGTAATACCATTTATAATGCTGTTCTTTTTTCCGTCTTTGGTTACCTGAATAATTTTGTTTTCAGAAAAATCTTTGATAAAAAGATCGTTGTTTTTAGCGTAAGCTACTTTTTGATTGTCAGGAGAAAAAATCGGCTCTTGAATATCTTCGCCTATTAAAGTTGCTTTTTTTGATGCAATATCGTAAGCATAATAAGTACCTGTATAAGAATGTCTGTAAATCTTTTTAAAGTTTGTGCCTAATATAATTTTGGTTTCATCATTGTTAAAACTGTAAGATTGAAATCCATCAATTTCTGGTAAATCTTTGCTATTTACAATGGTTTCTACTTTTTCTAAAGTGGCATAACTATATTTATCAACAGAGCTGTTTTTGTCTTTATCTCTATTTAAAAGCGAATAAAAATCGCCATTCATAGAGTTTAAAGAGTTCATTCTTTTGGCAGAAAAAGTCCCATCCCAAATTTCTTCGAGAGTAATTTCTTTGGTGCCAGAAGTGTTTTTTGATGCTTGTTGTGAGTAATTTAAAGAAGTGATCAATGTGAAAATTGTTACTAAAATGGTGCTTTTTTTCATTTGAGACTTTGTTTTTAATAAAGATTTGCCAAGTTTACGGAAAAATCCACAAAAAATATCTTAAAAACCCAGAAAAGTTGATTATATCATACTTTTTGCAAGGTTTCAATTATATTTGTTCTTTATAGCTTATAGATATTTAAATGAGTAAAATTATATCTGGTTTTTCGAAGTTTACCAAAGAAGAAAAAATTGATTGGTTAACTAAAAACTACTTTCACAATCAAACAGAAACTGTAAATATTATCAAGCAATATTGGAATGTTGATACTGATTTACAAGATTTACACGACGATTTTATAGAAAACACAATTTCTAATTTTTACATGCCTTATGGAGTTGCGCCTAACTTTGTAATTAATGATAGAACCTACGTTATTCCTATGGTTGTAGAAGAAAGTTCTGTGGTGGCTGCAGCGTCTTTAGTAGGTAAATTTTGGAGCACAAGAGGTGGTTTTAAAACGACTGTAATTTCTACAACAAAAATTGGTCAGGTTCATTTTATGTTTGCTGGCAAAAAAAATGATTTAGAAACTTATTTTAATCAAAATAAAACTGAATTGTTTGCAGCAACTGCTTCCATCACCAAAAATATGAAGAAAAGAGGTGGAGGAATTTTAGATATAAAATTGATTGATAAAACTGATAAGCTTGCCAACTATTATCAATTGCACGTAACTTTCGAAACTAAAGATTCAATGGGTGCAAACTTTATTAATTCTTGTTTAGAAGCAATTGCTAAAAAGTTTGAGAAAGATGATATCGAAATTGTAATGAGCATTTTGTCTAATTATGTGCCTGAGTGTTTGGTTAGGGCAGAAGTGAGTTGTAAAATTGAAGAATTAGGAGGAGAAAATCCGCAAAAATTTGCAGAAAAATTTTATCAAGCTGTACAAATAGCAGAAGTTGAACCTTATAGAGCAGTTACGCATAACAAGGGAATTATGAACGGAATTGATGCTGTAGTTTTAGCAACTGGTAACGATTTTAGAGCAGTAGAAGCTGGTGCACATGCTTATGCTTCTAGAAACGGTTCTTATTCTAGTTTGTCTCATTGTTCTATAGATGATGGCATTTTTAAGTTTTGGATAGAAATTCCTTTAGCATTAGGTACAGTTGGTGGTTTAACAGCTTTGCATCCTATGGCTAAAATGTCTTTAGAAATGTTGCAAAAACCATCTGCAAGAACTTTAATGCAAATTATGGCAGCAGCAGGTTTAGCGCAAAATTTTGCAGCTTTAAGAGCATTAACCACCAAAGGAATTCAGCATGGACACATGAAAATGCACTTGCAAAACATTCTAAATCAATTGGGTGCAAATGAGCAAGAAAAAGAAGAAATTACCAAATATTTCGAAACCAGAACTGTTTCTCATTCTGCTGTGGTTACTCAATTTAATCAATTAAGAAAACCGAAAATAAATTGGGTAGATTTTTTAAATATAGATGAAATTTCTGATAAATTAAGTGGTTTAACAAGAACAACAAAACCTGTTTTTGGTAAAATGAATGGGCAACAAGTTATTGAGCATTTAAGTTTGTTGATGCAAATTTCTAACGGAAAAATTGATGCAGATTATTATGTTTCTGATGAAAAAACGGCCAGAAGAAAACCATTTTTAGATACAGATGGCGAATTGCATATTGGTTTTAGAGCAGCAATCTTGTCTGACGAACCAACTCCAGAAAAATTTAATTCTATTTCAGAAGCGATAGCTGATTTAGTTAAACAAATAACTGATTTTAAACATCATTTTAAAACTGCTAAAACAGAAAATCATCCGTTTTTCGGTGAATTAGATTTCGAGTATTGGAAAAAATTTCACGTAAAACATTTTACGCATCACTTTAAACAATTCAATTTATTGTAAAATTTAATGCTTAAATTTTTGGTTGATAAAATTTTGGTTTTCATTACCTAAATATCTTCTGCTGCCTAAGTATCTGTTTTTATTAAAATCATCATAATTGGGTTCATTAACATCCATAGAAGAAATGTGCACATTACCTGAAGCATGAATAAATTCTTGTTTTCCATTGCCTAACCAAATACCAACATGTGTTACACGTTGTTTTGTATTTGATGTTGACTTTTTGCCAAAAAACAATAAATCACCTTTTTCTAAACCTTCAAATTTTAATTTTTTATCTACAATTTTACCGGCATTTATTTGTTGAGAAGCATCTCTAGGAATGATAAAACCATTCATTAAATACACCATTTTTGTAAATCCACTACAGTCTATACCTTTACTAGACGTACCACCCCATAAATAAGGAAAACCCAACATTTTTTTGGCTTCTAATTCTATGTTTTCTTGTTGACTTGTTTGTACAGCATTAGAAAAATTATAGAGTTTTTCTTGCCAAAGATCTCTAATAGAAGCTTCATCAATTTTAACAAAGCCAATTCTTTTATCAGGATAAACTACTTTATAAAATTCTTTATCTTCTTTCAGTATTTTTAAACTGCCTCCTAAAGTAATATCTGAAACAATTTCTTTAAAATTAGAATCGGCATATACATAGCCAAAGTTTTGGGTAAAAGTTATTTTTTTTGATGTGTTCCATTTATCAAAAACAACTTTGTTCATTCTTGTAATTCCGCCTTTATCAACCCAAGAAATATATTTATCAGGAGTTTGAACTCTATAAAAATCGCCTTTTTTATCTAATACTTTTAAAGGCATTCCTAATAAACCTTGTGTGCCTAATTCTGCAGAATGTTTGGGTTGAGAACGAATGTTAATTACAGAATTTCGAGCTACAGCATATTTTAAATCTCCAACAGCAGTATCTGGTAAAACACGAATATTGTTAATGAATTTTAAGTTTCTATTTTGTAAACTATCCAACAAAAAAGTATACGCTTTTTTCGAGGTAGTTTCTCCTTCTATAATGAGTTGATTGTCTGTTTGTTCAAAATGAATATCAAACAATTCAACACGTTTGTCTGGTGCAAATTCTTTTTTTATGGTAGAATGAATATTTTGTAATTCATTTACTAAATTCGAATTTTCTGAACAAGAAAGAATTATAAAACAAAGTGAAAAAAGTAAGAATTGTATATTTTTCATTTTTCTGATTTTTAGCGAAAATACAAAAAATATTATCTCAAAAAATGGATTTCAACTCCAGAAAACTTATTTTTAAACCATATTTTAGTTACTAAAACTTATTGAAAAATAATCTATGAAAAAAATCTATGTATTAGTTCTATTTGTAATTTCTATAAAAAGTTACAGCCAAATAAAGTTAAAAATTTATAACGATAAAATTAAAGGAGGTTATCAAATTTTTGCAGATAACCAAGAATATTGTCCTGTTGCAGTAAAAATTGATTTTACTCTGAAAAACATGAGTTCTTCTATGGGTAACCATAAGATTTTTGTAATTCCACCAAGATCTGAAAGAAATTTTATTTCTGAATTAAAATTGATTAAAAATGGTAAATATGGTTTCAGTTATCAATCAAAATTTAATTATGGAAATCCAGCTTTAAAAATAGACACAAGTTATGTTTATACTTTGCCTTTTAAAACAACAAATTCTTTTAAAATTTCTCAAGGTTATTTTGGTAAAAGAACACATATCAGAGAAAGAGCATTAGATTTTTCTTTACCTATTGGCACTCCAATTTATGCAGCTAGAGAAGGGGTTGTGGTTAAAGTAGTAGATAAGAATACCAAAACTTGTTACAAAAAAGAATGTGCTAAATTTAATAACGTAATTATTATTTATCACAAAGACGGATCGTTTTCAGATTATGCACACATAGATACAAATTCTGCTCAAGTAAAAGTGGGGCAACAGGTATTAAAAGGTCAGCTTATTGCAAAAAGTGGTAATATTGGTTGGTCTTCTGGTCCTCATTTACATTTTTGCGTTTACACTCAAATATTGAGTAAAAGAAAATTTTATGAAACTAAATTTCAATTTTATGAAGATGGAGTACCAGTTGTTTTAAGAAGGGAAGGACTTTATTATTTGGATTAAAATTAATATTCTAATTTTAGATTTTTTATATTTGAGAACAATCCTATTTTTTATTGATGATTTACAAAAACACATTGGCTTTTGCCCAACAATTAGATAAAGAAGATCCGCTAGCACATTTAAGAAATCAATTTTACATTCCGAAAGACAAAAACGGAAACAATTGGTTGTATTTTACAGGCAATTCTTTGGGTTTACAGCCAAAATCAACAAAAGAATACATCAATCAAGAATTAGAAGATTGGGCAAATTTAGGTGTAGAAGGTCATTTTGAGGCTAAAAATCCGTGGTTAAATTATCATGAATATTTAACAGAAAAAATGGCAAAAATTGTAGGAGCAAAACCAATTGAAGTTGTGGTAATGAACACCTTAACCACAAATTTACATCTGTTAATGGTGTCATTTTACAGGCCTACAAAATCAAAATACAAAATTGTAATTGAGTCAGATGCTTTTCCTTCAGATAGATATGCTGTACAATCGCAATTAAAATTTCACGGTTTTTCTGAGGATGATATAATTGAATGGAAACCACGAAATGGAGAGGAATTATTACATATTCATGATTTAGAAGAAATCGTTAATAAACATGGTGATGAAATTGCTTTGTTGTTAATAGGTGGCGTAAATTACTATACAGGTCAGTATTTAGATCTTAAAAAAATTGCTGAAATAGGGCATTCTAAAAATTGTGTAGTAGGCATTGATTTAGCTCATGGAGCAGGAAATATTCAACCCAATTTACACGATTCAGGTGTAGATTTTGCTGCTTGGTGTACCTACAAATATTTAAATTCAGGTCCAGGAAGCTTAGCAGGTTTATTTGTTCACGAAAAACACGCCAAAAATAAAGATTTACCACGTTTTTCAGGTTGGTGGAACCACAACAAAACCACTCGTTTTAACATGCGAATGCCTTTTGATGTTATGGAAGGTGCAGAAGGATGGCAATTGAGTAATCCACCAATTTTATCTATGGCAGCCATAAAAGCATCATTAGATTTGTTTGATGAAGTTGGGATGGAAAGTCTACGAGAAAAATCAGAAAAATTAACAGGTTATTTCGAGTTTTTAATCAATGAAATTGGGGCAGATAGCATCAAGATTATTACACCAAATAATCCGAAAGAAAGAGGTTGTCAATTATCCATTCAAGTTAAAAATGCAGATAAAAGCTTGCATCAAAAATTAACAGCAAAAAATATTATTACAGATTGGCGAGAGCCAGATGTAATACGTTGTGCGCCAACACCAATGTACAATTCTTTTGAAGATGTTTATAAAATGGTAGAAATTTTAAAAGGCATTTTATGAAAAAAAACATCATTTTAATTTATACTTTGCTGCATGCTGTTTTTGTTTTTTCTCAAAACAAGTACCAATCAGATTTCAATTATTTTTGGGAAACCATTAAAATGGAATATGCTTATTTTGATGTAAAACAAACCAACTGGCAAAAGGTAAAAGATGTTTATGGCAAACGCTTAAAATCGATAAAAGAAGATTGGGAGTTTACTTATTTAATTGAGTTAATGAAACACGAACTTTATGATGCGCATTTTACATTAAATAAAAATCTTACTTTTTCATTTCGATTAATTCCTAATGATGTGGATGCTTTTGTATCAGTAAAAAACAATAAATATTATATTTCAGATCTTAGAGAAAATTATACAATAACCAATTTTAATATCAAAATTGGAGATGAAATTGTTGCTATAAATGATGTTTCTTTTGCTGATGTTGTACAGATGAATTTGCCAGTATCAATAGAAAATCCAGACCATAAAGTAAAAGAATATTTTGCCAATTTAATTTTTGCAGGCAAACATAATCAACCAAGAAAAATCAAAATAGTACGCAATAAAAAAGAAATTACGTTAACATTGCCAAAGCCAAAATTGAAAAAAGAAGCAGCTAACCTAATAGATTATAAAAGATTGCACAATAATATTGGTTATGTGTTTTTTAATAATTCTTTAGGAAATAATAATGTTATCAAACAATTTCCGAAAATAATAGACACTTTACAAAACACAAATGCTTTAATTATCGATTTAAGAAATACTGCAAACGGAGGTAATACAGATGTAGCAAAATCTATTATGGGTAAGTTTATAAAACAAGAAATGCCTTACCAAATTCACGAAAGAGTAGGTTTAGAAAGAGAATTTGGTATCAAAAGAAAATATATAGAAATCTTATCTCCACTTCAAAAGCCGTACCTAAAACCAGTATATGTTTTGGTAAGTAAATGGACAGGAAGTGTGGGAGAAGCTATTGCACAAGGGTTTTCTAATATAGATAATGTAACTGTTGTAGGTACAACAATGGCGCAATTATTAGGCGCTATTAAGTGCAAACAATTGCAGAATTCTGGCATTAGATTTTGTTATCCTTTCGAAAAATTATACAATATAAATGGTGTGCCAAGAGAACAATTTACAACAGATGTTATAACAGAAAGTTATAAAGAAACATATACAAAAGCATTAGAATTAATCAATGAAAAAACAAGATAAAATACTGATTATAGGAGCAGGATTGTGTGGTTCTTTACTCGCTTTAAGATTAGCACAAAGAGGCTATAAAATAGATTTGTACGAAAGCAGACCAGATTTAAGAAAAGTAGATATTTCTGTTGGTAGATCTATAAATTTGGCATTATCAGACAGAGGTTTAAAAGCGTTACGTTTATGTGGCATGGAAGAAAAAGCCAAAGAAATTAGCATACCCATGTATGGCAGATTAATGCATGATAAAGAAGGCAATACGTTTGCATCAAATTATTCTGGTAGAGAAGGTGAGTACATTAACTCAATTTCTAGGGGAGATTTAAATGCAATTTTGTTAGACGAAGCAGAAAAGCATGAAAATGTGAATATTTATTTTAACTGTGCTTGTAAAAAAGTAGATATAGAAAATACGCTTGCTCATTTTAAAGACTATACAACCAAGAAGAAATTTTTTGTAAAAGCCGATGTTATTTTTGGTGCAGATGGTGCAGGTTCTGCCTTAAGAAAGAGTTATATTTCTGAACGTAAATTTTTGTTTAGTTATTCGCAAAACTATTTAAATCATGGGTATAAGGAGTTAGAAATTCCTGCAGACAATTTAGGCAAACACCAAATTAGCAAAGATCATTTGCACATTTGGCCAAGAGGCGATTATATGTTAATTGCATTGCCAAATATGGATGGCAGTTTTACAGTAACACTCTTTTTAAGTTATAATCAAGGCAAATTCAATTTCGAAAATTTAACATCCGAAGAAAAAATAACAAGCTTTTTTGAGGAAGAATTTCCAGATGCATTGGCTTTAATACCAAACATAAAAAAGGAATTTTCGAGCAATCCAACTGGTGCGTTAGGTACTATAAAATGCAGTCCTTGGTCTTATTTGAGCAAAACTTTATTAATGGGTGATGCAGCTCATGCCATTGTTCCTTTTTACGGCCAAGGTATGAATGCTTCTTTCGAAGATGTTTTTGTGTTCGATAAAATTCTAAATGAATTTGAGAGTAATTCAGCAACAAATACTTGGAAAGATGTGTTTAAAGCTTATCAAAAAAATAGAAAAAAAGACACAGATGCCATTGCAGATTTAGCTATTGACAACTTTTACGAGATGAGAGATCATGTAGCAAATCCGTTGTTTAAAGAAAAAAGAAAAATTGAAATGGACTTAGAAAAAATGTTTCCAAATCAATATTTTTCCAAATATTCTTTAGTCACTTTTAATGAAAATATTGGGTATTTTGAGGCTATGAAAAGAGGTAGAGCTCAAGACAAAGCCTTGTTAAATTTAATTGTAGATAATGAAGTACACACCCATTTAAATATGACGAAAGAAGAACTTAGAATTATTTTAGACAAAGTAATTCACGAAACAGATAAAATATTAGAAGAAGATAAAATTGCAGGTTTGTAGTTTATAAATTTTTGTTTTTTGTAGCTATTTCCTGCTTTCGGCAGTCGCTCTTTTCAAGGAGCTCCAACAAAGCCTCAATCAGGGCTAAACTGATTAACCAAGGTTAGTACTAACAGAAACACAAAGAAAGTTTATACATCAAATGAAAAGATACATTGTTTTACTTCGCGGAATAAATGTTTCAGGTAAAAATAAATTACCAATGGCAGAATTGCGAGACATGTTAAACGAGTTGAACTATAAAAATGTACAAACTTACATTCAAAGTGGAAATGTTATTTTAGAATCAAGTAAAACAAAATCAGTAACTTGTAAAACAATAAAAATAGGAATTAAAGATAAATTTGGTTTTGATGTTCCTGTAATTGCAAGAACAATTCCAGAATGGGAAAAAGCGATTAACAATTATCCGTTTTCAACAGAAAACGAAAAAATAGTTGCTTTTACTTTTTTAGAGCAATCATCAGAAGAAACAATTCTAGATATTAAAAGTATAGGCGAAGATCAGTACAAAATTGTTAATGATGTTGTGTATTTATATTGTCCTTCAGGTTTTGCAAAAACAAAACTAACGAATAATACTATTGAGAAAAAGTTAAAAGCAATAGCAACAACAAGGAATTTAAGAACCACTTTAAAATTGCTAGAGTTATCAAAAAAATAATATGTCAGAAAAAAAAGTAACACCAAGAGGCGAATATCCACACGTAAAAGTTGTGGGAGATTTTATTTTTGTTTCAGGAACAAGCTCAAGAAGAGCAGATAACACCATTGCAGGCGTTGATATTATTGATGAAATGGGAACTAAAAAAATAGATGCTTATATACAAACTAAAGCTGTTTTAGAAAACATCGATAAAAATTTAAAAACTGTTGGTGCAAGCATAAAAGATGTAGTTGATGTTTCTTCGTTTTTAGTAAATATGAACGATTTTGCAGAGTACAACAAAGCCTATGCAGAATTTTTTGACAAAGAAACTGGTCCAACAAGAACCACAGTTGCTGTGCATCAATTGCCACATCCAGATTTGGTTGTTGAGATTAAGGTAACAGCTTATAAAAAAGAATAATTGAATATTAATAATAAAGAATAGAGCGTCTATAATAAAGATTGCAGTGGTCTTTTTCTCTCTTCTTTTTTCTTTAATCTTTTAATGAAATGAAAATTCAAAACTATATCAATGGTAAATTTATAAATCCAACTTTAAATGATTGGATTGATAACTATAATCCTTCAAATGGAGAAATATATTCTCAAACACCAAATTCATCAAAAGATGATGTAGAAAAAGCTTACCAAGCTGCAGCAAAAGCCTTTCCAAAATGGAGTAATTCTACCTTAGAAGAAAGAAGTAAAATATTATCTAACATAGCAGAGTTAATTTTAGAAAAAATAGAATTTTTAGCAGCAGCAGAATCTAAAGATAATGGAAAGCCAATAAGTCTAGCAAAACAAGTAGATATACCAAGAGCAGCAAGTAATTTTCAATTTTATGCAAATGCTATTACACAGTTTTCTACTGAAGCTCATGAAAGTGTGGGGTTAAATGCCATTAATTTTACATTGCGACAACCAATTGGAGTAGTGGGCTGTATTTCTCCTTGGAATTTACCACTCTATTTATTCACTTGGAAAATTGCTCCAGCTATTGCAGCAGGCAATTGCGTAGTTGCAAAACCAAGTGAAGTTACACCAATGACAGCTTTTTTATTGGGCGAAATTTGTAACGAAGCTGGCCTACCAAAAGGAGTTTTAAATATTGTTCATGGTATAGGGGCAACTACAGGTCAAGCAATTGTAGAACACTCAAACATCAAAGCAATTTCGTTTACAGGAGGTACAAAAACAGGAGTGCATATTGCTAAAATTGCAGCACCAATGTTCAAGAAAGTATCTTTAGAATTAGGTGGAAAAAACCCAAATATCATATTTGCAGATTGCGATTATGATAAAATGTTAGCAACCACTGTTCGTGCTTCATTTGCCAATCAAGGGCAAATTTGTTTTTGTGGCAGTCGAATTTTAGTTGAAGAGAAAATCTATGAAAAGTTTAAAACAGATTTTATCAAAAAAGTATCTGAGTTAAAAATTGGTCATCCATCAGAAGAAAATACAGATTTAGGCGCTTTAGTATCCAAAGAACATTTAGAAAAAGTAAAAAGTTACATAGATAGTGCGGAAAAAGAGGACGCTAAAATAATTTTTGGTGGTAAAAAAGTAGTGGTAAAAGGTGCTGAAAGCGGTTACTATTTACAACCTACAATTATTGAAGTTACAGACAATAAATGCAAACTAAATCAAGAAGAAATTTTTGGTCCAGTAGTAACATTAATTTCATTCAAAACCGATAAAGAAGCCTTAACTTTAGCCAACGATACCAAATATGGTTTAGCAGCAATGCTTTGGACAAACAATTTAAACAGAACCATGCAATTTTCAAAACAATTACAAACAGGCATTATTTGGGTAAATACTTGGTTGTTAAGAGATTTAAGAACCCCTTTTGGTGGAGTTAAAAATAGTGGAATAGGTAGAGAAGGAGGTTTTGAAGCCTTACGTTTTTTTACAGAACCTAAGAATGTTTGTATCGCTTATGAATAAAGAAATCAAAGAAAAAATCATCCAAGTTTGTAATGATAAAATTGCCAAAAAAGGAGAAAATGTTGGTTTGTCTTTTTATGCTTTTTTCAAAAATAAAAACGATAATCCAAAATTATTAATGCAAGTTGCCACTTGGTGGATAGAAACACATCAATTAGATCATTTTGAAAAGGCAATTAAGATTAAAAGTATGATTCAGAAAAATTTATAAATATGAATTTAGAACTTAAAAACAAAAACGCATTAATTTGTGGTAGCACACAAGGCATAGGTAAAGCAGCTGCAATTTTATTAGCAGCAGAGGGTGCAAATATCACATTGTTAGCCAGAAACGAAGATAAATTGCAATCAGTTTTAGCAGAATTGCCAAATTCAGACCAAAAACATAATTATTTAGTTGCAGATTTTTCGCAGCCAGATGAGTTAAAAAAAGTGTTAGAAACATCAAGTTTACAGTTTCATATTTTGGTTAATAATACAGGAGGTCCTGCAGGAGGTCCAATTTTTAATGCAGAAATTTGTGAGTTCGAAAGAGCATTTACCCAACATTTAAAATGCAATCATATTTTAGTACAAACTGTGGCTCCATTTATGAAAACGCAATGTTTTGGTAGAGTAATTAATGTAATTTCTACCTCAGTAAAACAACCTTTAGAGGGTTTAGGAGTTAGTAATACAATTCGTGGAGCAGTTGCAAGTTGGTCTAAAACCATGGCAAATGAGTTGGGCGAATTTGGGATAACCGTAAATAATGTTTTACCAGGAGCCACGAATACAGAACGTTTAAACGAAATCATTAAAAATAAAGCAGAAAAAACTGGCTTAGCAGTAGAAAAAGTAGCAGAAATTATGATGAATGCTTCACCAGCAAAACGTTTTGCAAAACCAGAAGAAATTGCAAATGCTATTGTGTTTTTGGCTAGTGAAAAAGCAAGTTATATTAACGGAATTAACGTGCCTGTAGATGGTGGAAGAACAAAAAGTTTGTAAGCCTATCCCTAACCCTTCCAAAGGGAAAGGAATTAAGTTCTGAAAAATAATTACATTAGTAATTGAAATTTAAAAAAAATATTAATCAAGAATTCCAATTCCCACCCAGATTGGAGTTCCTTCCTTTTGGGAAGGTTAAGGATGGGCTTATTATGAATCTAGTACAACCAATAAATTTTAAAAAATGGATAGATGAACATCGTCATTTATTAAAACCTCCAGTAGGTAACAAACAAGTTTGGGATAATGGCGAATATATTGTTATGGTTGTTGGTGGGCCAAATAATAGAAAAGATTATCATTATAACGAAACACCAGAATTTTTCTATCAATTAGAAGGCAATATGATTTTAAAAATCATAGACGATAAAGGCAAACAGATTGATGTAGAAATTAATGAAGGCGATATTTATTTACTGCCAGGTAAAGTACCACATTCACCACAAAGAAAAGAAAATACAGTAGGTTTGGTAATTGAATATCCACGTTCAGAAGGTATGTTAGATGCTTTAGAATGGTATTGCGAAAACTGTGGAAACCAATTGTATAGAGAAGAGTTTAAACTCGATAATATAGAAACAGATATGCCTGTTATTTTCGATAAATTTTATTCTGATAAAGAAAAATGTACTTGTAGTAATTGTGGAACGATAATGCAAAAACCGCAAAAAATAAAATAAATGAATAGAAAAGCTTTTTTAAAAAAAAGTATGTATTCTGTTTTAGGGCTCAGCCTATTTACAGGTTTTTATTCTTGGCAATTAGAACCATTTTGGCTAGAATTTGTAAACCTAAAAATGCCAATCAAAAATTTACCAGAACATTTGGTTGGTAAAAAATTAATGCAAATTAGCGATATTCATGTAGGTAATCGTTTTGATTATAATTACTTAATAGACTCTTTTAAAAAAGCACAAAAGTTAAATCCAGATTTTGTGGTTTATACTGGAGATTTTATCGACTACGAAAGCGAAGAGCAATTTACCCAATTAAGGGCAGTTTTAAAACACGTAGTTACAGGTAAATATGGCACTGTAGGGGTTTTAGGGAATCACGATTATGGTAAAAATTGGTCAGAAGAAAATGTTGCACAAAATGTAATTTCTGTTTTAAAAGAACATAACATAGATGTGCTAAGAAATAGTAAAACTAGTTACCAAGGGTTAAATTTTATTGGTGTCGATGATTATTGGAGCACTAATTTTTATCCGAAAGAAGCAACCAAAAATTTTGATGTAAACCAACCTTATGTAGCATTGTGTCATAACCCAGATGTTTGTGATTTAGATGTTTGGAATGGTTATAATAGTTGGATTTTATCTGGTCATACACATGGAGGTCAAGTAAAACCACCTTTTTTACCACCACCAATTTTACCAGTAGAAAACGAGAGATATTCAGCAGGTAAAATAGATTTAGAAGATGGTAGAACATTATACATTAATAGAGCTTTGGGGTGTTTAAGACAAGTAAGATTTAACGTAAGACCAGAAATTACCATATTCGAATTAGAACAAGCATAAATAATTACTTTTTCAATAATTTAATTTTAAATTAAAAATGTCAAAAAGAAAATTACGCATTAACGGACATTCGCATTTGTTGCCTTATCCAGAAGAAATTCCTCAGTTTATGAAGGAAAAAGAAATTTTTTGGGTAGATGATGAACGAAAACACATGTTGCAAAAAGGCTGGAAAAGACCTGTAACAGACTCTAGTTTCTTTTTAGATGAAAAGCTAAAATGGATGGAAAGAAATAAACTAGATCATGCTGTTGTGCTGAATCTTTCTCAGTTATATGGTAATGGTTTGCGTTTAGAAGAAATGAAAAAAGCCTTGCGTTTTCAGAACGATTTTAATGCTAAAATTCAAAAAAATCATCCAAGTAAATTTACTTGTGGTTTTGTGGTTCATCCTGGTTTTATTTATGGTGCTCTAGACGAAATTAAACGTTGTGTAGAAGAATTAGATTTAAAAGTACTTTGTTTGCCAACACATTTTATGGATTCTATTGGACAATGGAGATGTGTTTTTGATAAAGAAAATGATCGAATTTTTGAATTGGCAGATCAATATAAATTGGCCATTGAAATTCATCCTTATGATGGAGATAAAATGATAAAATTAGAAAATACCAATTGGCGTTTTCATTTAATTTGGATGCTGGCACAATGTGGAGATGCTTATCATTTTTATACGTTAAACGGAATGCAAGAACGTTTTAAAAATATTAGAACTTGTTTTGCGCACGGAGGTCAATTGGCACAAATGAACTTAGGAAGAAGAATTCAAGGTTTTGATGGCAGACCCGATTTGTTTGAAGGTAAATACCATCCTAGAAAAGCTGTGGGGCATAAAAATATCTTTTTTGATACTTTAGTACACGATACAGATTCATTAAAATTGATGTTACAAAGACAAGGAACCAAACAAGTGTTAATGGGCTTAGATGATCCTTATCCTTTAGGAGAAATGGAAAGTGATAAACAATCTTCTTATCCTGGTAAAATTTTAGATCTAGCTATCGAAAAAAATATAATTTCTGAAGTAGAAAAAGGTCAGATTTGGGAAGATAATGTATTGCAATGGCTTTTTGGTGATGATGAAGTTGCAAAACAAAATTTAATTGATAAAATTCTTAGTTAGTATTATAGTTCTCAGTCTACAGTCTACAGTCTACAGTCTACAGTCAGCAGTCAGCAGTTGACAGTTCTTAAATTACTGCTAACTGCTAACTGCTAACTGCCTACTGTATACTAAACTATCCCTCACATTTTTGTAAAACTTCTTCAGCTCTTTTTAGTTGAAATTTAGGATAAAACTCTTGCTCTACTTTTTCAGCTTTTCCTAATTCAATTGCTCTTTTTATAGCATCGCAATAAGGTTTTGTAGATTTACCAAAGAATTTAGCAGCACCCATTTCCCATTCTGCTTTTCCTAAAATTACTCTTGGGTTATTTGGCGCAATTTCTAAAGCCTTAGCATATAACATATTGTTTTTTCCAGAAAGTGTCATTCCATATTTTTGACCATCAAAAGCAATATATCCTAAATTTAATAAAGCTTGAGTGATGATAAGTTCTGGATTATTTTCTGAATTTGATTTTGCTGCATCTAAAAACTCTTGAGCTTTGGTTAATTTTGCAGTTAAAACAGTTTCATCTTTTACCCCAAAACTGCTTATAATTTCTACAGTTGCTGCATAATAAGCAGGTAACCAATTTTCTGGTTCAGCTTTAGAAATACGCTCAAATAATTGCGATGCTTCTGTTAATTTATTTTGGTTCCATAAATCGAATGCTTTTTGCATTCCTTTTTGATATTTTGTTTGCGCAGAAATCCCTGTCGCAATAAAAATTGCGATGATAATTGTAAATTTTTTCATGATGTAAAAGTTTAAGTTGTTTTAAATTGATATTTAATAATAAAGTAGGCTACAATAATATTAGGAACCCAAGATAACCAAGCTACAATTCTGTATGCAGGTAAAAATTCGCCTAAAAAATTTGATAGAATTGGTAACCAAATTCTTAATGTAACAGCAGAAAAACATGCTGCATAACTGTAAATCATTAGTTTTTGATGTTTAGTTACATTACCTTTTGTAATACTCGTAAACCCAAAAAAAGTTGTAAAGAACCAAACTAAAGCCATTGTAGTAAATCCTAGTTTGGGACTAATTCCTCCAGTTGCGTGTAAGCCAATGTAGAAACCAGAAATAGCACTTAATAAAACAGAAATCACATAGAATTTACCAATTATTCTGTGAAGTTTAATGTTTTTTAATCTTAATTTTTTGTTGAATTGCAACCATCCTATAAGTAATGCAATTCCGCCTAAAACAATATGTGTGTAAAACATAATGTTCCAAAGATTGTTGGCTAAAAGTTCTGCGGATTTACTTGCCAATAATCCGAATTTTCTATCAGGAACTATAAAATATGCAAAAGGATATAAGCCTATTAAAACCCCACATAAAGCAATTAAATAAAAAGATGTTTTTTTAAGTAGCATTAGTTTACTTTTAAGGCTATTGTTTTGTTTTCAGCTAAATGAAACTTTGCGTCATCGTATTTTGGAGGGCCCATAAAACCTGTTGCGTTGTTAGAGCATCCATAATCTTCTTTTGGTATTCCTAGAAAATTGGTGTCCATTTTTTTATTGTCATTTTCGTCGTGTACAAAAGAAACTGCATATTCTCCTTTTGGTAGATTTTTAAAAACTACCACAGATTTTTTGTTTTTAATTTTTGCCAGATTTCCTTTAAATTGTTTTTTTAAGAAATCTTCTTTTTTGTTGTAAACAGCAACCATTAAAGTTCCTTTGTCAGAATTTAATTCTGATATGTTAACTGTTAAATCAAAGGTTTCTTCTTGTGCAATTGTTGATGAAATTCCGCTAAAGATAAAAACGATGATTAGGATTAGTTTTTTCATAATGTTATTTTTTATTGTTTTTGATTGATGATTCAAATATCTGATGTTTTTGCTTTAAATAAACAAGAAACATACCGAATTGTAATTTTTTGTTTCTGAACTGTTATTAAGGTTCTTTAATAGTACTATATTAACAATTCTGCCATTTGTTGATAAATAGGTTTAGCCCTGATTGAAGCATTTGTTTGAGCTCTTTTTTCTTTTTCAGAAAAAAAGCGAGTGCGAAAAGCAGGAAATAGCTTCTAAAAATATTATAAATTATCTAACTGATTCGATTTTTTATCATCGCTAATGGTCCAGAAAAAGCCTACAAAAAAGAAGCTGTCTGCATTGGGTACAATGGCTTGCCTATCGAAATTTCCATTGGTATTTGGTGTGTTTTTATAATTGTAGCCAAAAACATTTTTGGTACCTAAAGCGTTGTTTACAGAGAAATACAAAATCTTTTGTTGGTCTATTAAATACGCCCAGTTTAAACTCACGGAATTGTAATTTTTAGTTTTTTTGTTTAAAAAACCGGGCTCATTTGGGTTTGTGTAGGTTCTACCAGATGCAAAATTGTAAGTAATGCCTAATTGACTTTGCCATTTTTCTACCCAATGTTTACCCACAATCGATAAATTATGTGCAGATGCAAAATTGGGTGTTGCTGAGGTTGTGTAGTTTCTGTAATCTCTTTTTGTGTCTAGGAATGAGTAAGAAACCCAATAATCTGTGTTTTTAATTTTTTGATTTTGTCTCCAAAAAATATCAATTCCTTTGGCATAGGCAGATCCGTTATTTGAAAAATTAGAATCGAAACTAGCTATTTCTGAATCGTACTTTACCAAATCTTTATAGTCTTTATAATAGGCTTCAATTCTAAAGATTTGATTCTTTTTTGTATGTTGATAATTGGCAATTAAATGCGAAGTATTTTCTGCTTTAAAATCTTGATGAAACTTTAAATAATTATTGCCAGGATTTTGATAAAACAGACCATAAGCCAATGATAATTGCGAATTTTTACCAGTTTTATAAGATAAAGACGCTCTTGGTGCTATTGTAAACTCGTTTAGTAAATCAGAATTTTCTGCTCTAACACCAATTTTTGCGGCTAAATTTTTAGAGAAAAAGACATCTGTTTCTGCAAAAGAAGCAAATAGATTGTTATTGAAACCATACTCAAATTTTTGATTGTTGATAGGTGTGTAATCTTCGTTAAAATTGGTAATAAAATATTCAGAACCAAAGGCAATTCTAAATCTGCTAGAAAATTGTTTTCTTATTTTTACTTTAAAATGTGCCGAGTTTTCTGTGTTGTTTGCAACATCATCTATAATTTTTACGGTAGAATGATCATTGGTAAAACTTATACCACTTTCTATTTTCCAATTGTTGCCAAATTTATTCTTGTAGGTACTATTTATGTAGAGGTTTCTGTTTTGTAGGCCAAATCGAAATCCGTCTTCGAAATTAATATCCTCTTGAATAACATCCAAATCTGTATAGCTAAAAGCGCCATATACTTTTAACATAGAATCATCTTTAAAATTGTGTCTGTAAACAGCTTCTCCACTTGCAGCTTGGTAAGGTTTTAGCCAATGATTTCTATCTGGAAATGCAGCTGTATAAGGACCAAGATTTATGTAAGACGTATTTATACTTAAAGAATTGTTATCCCAAATTTGTGTGTTACCCACACCAACACCCAATGTCATTAAAGAAATGTCTGTTTTTTCTTGGTCTGGTTTGTCTATGGTTGTTAAATCTAAAACACCAGATAAAGCTTGCCCATATTCAGCAGAATAACCACCTGTAGAAAAGGTAATTCCTTTGAATAAAAAAGGAGAATAACGTCCACGAGTTGGAGTGTTGTTTGGTGTTGGGCTGTAAGGTGTAAACACACGAACACCATCTATAAAAATTTGCGTTTCTTCTGCATTACCACCTCTAACAAAAAGACGACCATCTTCTGCTGCTGCAGAAGTTCCTGGTAAGGTTTGTAAAGCTCCTAAAACATCGCCAACAGCACTTGCTGTTGTAACAATATCTAAAGGTTTTAAAACGGTTACTTTTGCTTTTTCATCAGCTTTAAAAGTACCTGCGTTTATAGTTACTGCATCTAAAGCATTTACATCGTCTCTTAATTTTATTTGTAAGTTTTTGAATGTAGAAACATCATCTATTTTTACAAAAGTTTCAAAAGAAACAAAAGAAATGACTAAGGTTTGTGTACCAATTTCTTCTGTTGTAAAAGAAAATTCACCTTTTTCGTTGGTTGATGTTCCATCGTAAGTGCCTTCTAAATATACACTTGCGCCTAAAATTGGTTGTTTTTTGGTGTCTGTAACTTTACCAGATATTGTGGTTTGGGCAAATAAAGAAAATTGAGTTATGGTTAATAATAAGCATAAAATTCGTTTCATCATATTTCATTTTTTATGCTACAAAGATGTTCTGATAAAACGTTAAAAAATAAAAAGAAATACTGAGTTGTAGTTTTTGATTGATGAATTGTAGTTATCTTTTCTCTGGATTATTTTGTAAAATATAAAAGATAAATCCGCCAGAAAAATATAAAAGGATGTCTAGATAATCTTTAGTATATCTTGGTAAATATTTAGGAAAAACAAATTCGAATAAAACACTATACATACAACAGATGTATAGAATTATGGAGATTTTTAAAGTGAAATTTGGATTATTTCTAGACCATCTTAAAAAGTACAAACTTAGATAAAGTACAATAGGTATAATTAAAAAATCATTCAAATAATTATTAATGATTTTGGGTAAAGAAATATTAAAATATTGAAAAAGATAAGTGGTAATACCTAAAAGAATTGATGAAATGCAATAAATAGATAATTTTTTATTCATGTTAACCAGCTGCAACCATTGCAATAAACCAAGCTAAACCAGCACCAATAGCACTTACCACAGTAATTACAGAATATAATACCCAACCAACAGCTTTAAAAAATAAATTAGGATGTTTTTTTAAACGTTCAGCTAAATTAGGATTTTCTATTTCGTGCTTAGCTTCATTAATTCGCTTTTGCTTAACTTCTTCTACTTTAATTTCCCTTTTTTTCTGATATGAGATTAAATGACCACAATTTTCACAATAGTCTTTATTGGTATTAAAAACTCCACAATTTGGGCATTTTATGCGTCTCATAATTTTTTTAACTTAATTTATTTTTCTTTTTATAAGGACGAATAATTAATCGAGTTTCTCTATCAAAACGAATGTAATTGTACACCCAATTTAAAAATACGATGGCTCTATTTCTAAAACCAATTAAAGAAAAAAGATGCACAAACATCCAAACAAACCATGCAAAAACTCCTTGAAATTTCCATTTTGGCAAATCTACAACAGCTTTATTACGTCCTATGGTTGCCATTGAACCTTTATCATTATAAACAAATGCTTTTTGTTTTTTATTAAAAAGTTTTGCTAAGATATTTTTTGCCACTAATTTACCTTGCTGAATAGCAGGTTGTGCCATCATTGGATGTCCATAAGGATTTTCTTTAGAAACCATACAAGCAACATCGCCTGTGGCATAAATATTTGGGTGATTTACAACCTGATTAAATTCGTTTACTTTTACTCTAGCTGCTCTTTCAATTACACATTCCGCTTGTAAACCCTCTACCATTTCTCCTTTAACACCAGCTGCCCAAATAACAGTTTCTGCTCTAAAATGATCTTCGCCATTAGTGGTTACAATTTTACCATCATAATCTAAAACACGTAAATTTTTCCAAACATTAACGCCTAATTTTATCAAGAAATCTTCGGCTTTTTCAGAAGCTTTTGCGCTCATCCCTTTTAAGATTTCTCCAGAACTTTGTATCAGATTAATGTTCATTTGCCTAATATCTAAATCAGGATAATCTTTAGGTAAAATTCCTTTTTTCATTTCTGCTAAAGCACCAGCTAACTCAACTCCAGTTGGTCCACCACCCACAATTACAAAATTCATTAAGGCTTTTCTTTCTTCTAAGTTTGACGTTAAAAGTGCTTCTTCAAAATTTTCTAAAATTAGACTTCTAATGTTTAAAGATTGTGGCACAGATTTCATTTCCATGGTGTTTTTTTGGATGTTTTTGTTTCCAAAAAAGTTGGTTGTAGAACCTGTTGCAATAATTAGTTCATCATAATCTAGATTACCTATAGACGTTTCAATTTCGTTTTTATCAGGGTTAATTTTGATAACATTTGCTAATCTAAAGTAAAAATTCTCTACATCATTAAAACGTTTTCTTAACGGAAATGCTATAGAATCTGGCTCTAAACCACCTGTTGCAACTTGATAAAGAAGAGGCTGAAAAGTATGATAATTGTGTTTGTCTATTAAAACTACTTGCAGTTCTTGTTTTTCTAAACCTTTTGCTGCTGCCAAACCTGCAAAACCACCACCAATAATTACGACTCTAGGAAAACTTGATTGTGGAATATTCATAGT
Organism: Polaribacter sp. M10; assembly: GCF_054968445.1. Classification (NCBI taxonomy): domain Bacteria; kingdom Pseudomonadati; phylum Bacteroidota; class Flavobacteriia; order Flavobacteriales; family Flavobacteriaceae; genus Polaribacter; species Polaribacter sp. M10. The sequence continues at coordinate 62,111 of NZ_JBSSBG010000016.1, read as the reverse complement.
AGAATTTTGAATTTTAAAAAAACAAATTTACTGAAAACCGATCATTTCTTATTTGAAACTTCTTTTTATTTCTTGTAATGCTTTATCAGAAGAAATAAATTCTGATATTATTTTAAAACGTAAATCTTTGATTGGTAAATTAAAATAAGCTGCCCATTTATCATCTTTAAATAAAAGATTGATTTGTTTTACCCTCTTTTGAGCTTCAGAGTAATTAAATAAATGTTGTTGATTTTCTTTTTTCTTTGGATGAATTTTTACAGTTTTATCATCGAAATTAACAGCAATACTAAAGTTTTTTTCGGTTGAATTTATAGGATGAAAATCTGACCATTTTGCAAAACCAATAATCGTTTTTTGATTTTTGTAAGTATCATTAGCAATGATTTTCCATCTGCAATTGGCAACTCTTCCCCAATGATTGGATTTTCTGTAAACTCCTTCATCAGTATAAAAATACAGGCTTTCAGATTTACTTTTATAATTGGTGTTTTCTGGAAAATGAAAATTATCTACTTGTTGAAACTCACAAAAAGTATGTTTAAAAAAGTTTTTTGAATTGTATTTTTTTGATGTATTCATTTACTGAATCACTAATTTTCTAGAAGGTTCTCTTTCAAAACCCTCAACAAAAACGGTGTCTTTGCTAAATTTCACTTTTGCAAAAGCAGAGGTGTTTTCGGTATCAACCATACCTTTAAAAGTAAGGTAATGTACATTATCTACAAACTCGTATGCGCCTGCATGATTATGGCCATTAAAAAATAATTTTACGTTTTTATAAGGTTTTATAAGCGATAAAAATTGTTCTCTATTCCAGATATTATGTTGGTCTATAGGATAAATAGGAAAGTGACAATAAAAACCAACTTTTTGATTTTTTTTAGTAGCTAAATCTAATTCAGATTTTATCCAAGCTAATTGTTTATTGCTTAAAGCTCCGTTCCATTTTTTTACATAAGGTAAATTTTTGTTTTTTAATAGATTAAAAAGTGAGTCTGTTTGCTGTTTTTTATCCGAAGAAATTGCACCATGAAAACTTAAATCATTACCATCTAAAATAATAAATCGCCAATCATTTTGTATAAAACTATAATATCTATTTTGTAGGTTTAGTTTAGAAATAATCTTCTCTTTATTAAGCTCATCAACATCAAAATCGTGATTTCCTAAAACGTGATAAGTGTTCGATTTTAAACTGTTCCAAGTGGGCAAAATACTATCTAAACTAGCCATTTTTTGATCTATAAAATCGCCCAAATGAATGGTATAACTTAAAGAATCTTTATTTAATTTTGCTACAGCTTCTTTTAATCTTTGTGGAGATTTTTTGTAATATCGATCCCATTTTACATCGCAATTACAATATTGGCAATCTGAAATTACACCAATTTTAAACGGTTCATTTTTGGAACTTTTACAAGCGAATCCGATAGTTAATAAAACTAAAAATAAAAATAGTTTTTTCATAATTTGGTTTTGTTTGCTACAAAGATATTGGAATAAGCACGGCTATCAAATTAATGCTAATGTTTTCGTATTTAGAAAGGTAAACTTTAATTTTATATATTTAAAACACAAAAAAAAACCGAATTGTTAAGAAACAATCCGGTTATTATTTTAAATAAACTATCCCCCAATAGTGTATTCAAAAAATCTATATATTCAATTTTAACGCTAAATTATAGAATTTATTAGTAATTCTTTGGTATTAGTTTCCGAACTACAAGTTATAGTTTCCGAATATAAATTTAAAAAAAATGTTTTTTTATTGGATTTGATCTGTAAAAGCATTTTCAAAATCATCTTTATGGCCTCTGCTAATTGGTATTTTAGAATTATTTATCAGAATCGCCTCTTTGTCTTTTTTAGAATATGTTTTTATTTTATTAATGTTAATAATCCAAGATCTGTGCGCTCTTACAAAACTGGTGTCTTCTAAAAACAACTTTTCGTAGTAACTAAGTTTTTTAGTAACCAAAAATGTTTTGTCGTCTATTAAATGAATTTTAGAATACATTCTATCTGCTTCTATGCATAAAATGTCGTTTATTTTTACAATTACATAATCGTTTTTATATGGAATTGCAATTTTTCTATTGTTTTCTTCTAGCAATTTATAACGCAGAATAGCATTTCTGTTTTTTATGTTTTGTGCCACTTTAGCAACAGCCTCTTTAAGTAGATCTATATCTATAGGTTTAAGTAAATAATCTACGGCTGCCACCTGAAATGCTTTAATTGCATAATTATCGAAAGCCGTTACAAAAATTACTTGAAAGTTAATTTCATTGAATTGTTTTAACAATTGAAAGCCGTTTTTTTGCGGCATTTGTATGTCTAAAAACACTAAATCTGGCTTTAGGCTTTTTATTAAGTGTACAGCATCATCTACATTTGCGGCTTCTGCCAAAATAGTTACATTGGTGCAAAAGTCGTTTAATAAAAACCGTAGGTTTTCTCTTGCATTAATTTCATCATCAACAATTATGGTACTAATTTTATTCATCTGAAAAAGAGTAAGGTATGTTTATAATTACTTTGGTTCCGTTTTCTATTTTTTCATATTTATAACCAATATTTGTTTTATAGTGGTCTTTTAAAATTTTTAGTTTGCTACTTATTGAGTTTGTTGAAAAAGATTTTTTGGTTCTATTATTTTTAGTATTAATAATTGTAGAAGCTTCTATGCCTATGCCATTATCAATAATAACACATTTTAATGTTTCTTTTAAATAAAATTTAATTTCTATTTTACCAATACCATCAGTTTTATGCAGCAAACCATGGTTTATGGCATTTTCTATAAACGGCTGAATAATCATAGTTGGTATTTTTACATTATCTATTGTTTCTGCACCTGTAATTTTATAGGTAAATCCATTTTGAAACCTCAATTTTTCTAATTCTAAATATTTTTTTATGATGGACAATTCTTCATCAAAATACACAAAACTCTTGTTGCTTAACATTAAGTTTTCTCTTAATAATGATGAAAATTTTGTAAGGTAATTATAGGCATCTTGTTTTTTACCTTTTAAAACTAAATTCTGTATAGAGTTAAGTGCATTAAACGTAAAATGAGGATTCATTTGAGATTGTAACGTTTCTAATTTAGAGGAAATTAACTCTCTCTGCATTCGTTCTTTTTCAATAACTTGCTGCTGTTTTCTTTGTTTTTTTCTTAAATTTCTTAAGATTATAAACCATAAAATAATAAAGCAAAAACTAATCATTAAAAATAAAAACCAAAGTTGCTTGTAATAAGGTGCTTTAATATTTAGCTTTATTTGCTTAACCATAGCTTCTTTTTCTGGTCCTTTTTTGGTGGCTTTTAATTTGATGATATAATTACCTGGGGCTAAATTGTTAAACGTAATTTGGTTTATCCCTTTCTCTATGGTGTTCCATGGACTTGTTTTTCTACCGTCTAATAATTTGTAAGAATAAATAATATCATTATCACCTAAAAAACCATTGGTTTGAAAATTAATTTTAATTTTATTTTCGTCGTGATTTAATATGTAGTTCTCTTGTTCTTTTACTTTTTTATCATTAATTAAGATAGAAGTAATATAGAAATCTAGATTTTTTCTTGTTATAAATACTTTTTCTTTATGTGCTTTAAACAATCCTATATTAGAACTAAAGTAAATGTGATTTTTAAATGGAATAATTTCTGAAATATTGAAAGAGTTTATTCCGTCTTTAAGTGTTATATTTTTAAATTTTCCTGTTTCTGTGTTTAATAATTGTAGGCTTTTATCTGTTGCAACCCATAGAAAATTACCATCTCCTTTTATTTTACCTGCTTGGTTAGATAATAGACCATTATTAGCTGTATAATTATATAAGATTTTATTGTTTTTAATACCTATAACCCCATCTTTTAAAGTAGAGATCCAAATTATTCCGTTATCGGTTTCATCAATATCTATGGCTATTATGGGTTGGTTTTTAAAATCAATTTTTATGCTTTTGTTGTTATTTGTGTGTTTTCTAACACCATCTAAATAACCTACGAAAATTTCATTTTTTTTATTAATATGTACGGTATAGGCTCTAGTTTTTCTTAAAATTGTTCTTTTTTTACTATCAATATTCGTAATTCGAGCACCATTATGGGCAGCATAAAGAACATCATCATTATCAGTTACAATAAAATCTTTTGCATTATCTAAAAACCTGTGTACTGAATATTTTTTTTTCTTTTTGTTATAAATTAACGAAAATTTACTTAAGCTAAAAAAGATGTTATCTTTACTAGCTTCTATATCATATACTTTATATTTTGCTTTCTTTTTTAAATAATTTAATTTGTTACTTGTAGTATTTAACGCAATTAAATCGCCATTTACAGAACCAATAAATAAAGAATCTTTTCCAACTCTGGTCATTGCACTTAGGTTGTTCTTGTTTTCTGGAATTTCATATTTTTCTATGTGCAAATTTGGCATAATATAAATACCATTTCTTAAAGAGATAAACCAAAAATTATAATCTCTATCTTTTAATAAGCCGCCAATATCTTTTCCTTTAAAATAGGTTGTAATGGGGTTTAGTTTTCCGTTTTTAATGGTATAGGTAAAAACACCTATATAGGTACATAACCAAAGCTCATTATTTACTTCGTAAATGTTTATAATTTGGTTATTGTCAAAAATTTTTGGGAGTTTAATTTCTTTAAGTTCATGATTAATTTCATAAAACAATTTTGGTTTTATTTTACTATTGTTTACCCTATATGTGTAGATTAAATCTTTGTTTTGATAAGAATAAATAAACCATTTGTTTAGATTTAGTTCTTTGTGTTTTTCTAAATTATACCTAATCTTAGGTCCTGTCTTAGCGGTTGATAATATTATTTTATTGTCTTTAAAAGTGTATAAACTATCGTTAAAGGTTTTTTGTTTAAATAGTGTCCCGTTACTAAATATTTGTTTTTTTTTAGAGTTATTAATAGAGCAACTTACAATTCCAGAAGTTGTATTTACCAGTATTTTATCTTGATAAAAAGTATAAAATGTTAATTCTCCATTCGTTTCATCTCCTAAATCTGCGAAAAGGTTTAATTTATTATTTTCGATAAAAAAAAATTGTCCAGAAATATTATTACACCAAATTCTACCTTTATCATCTTTTTTTAATCCAAATACAGAAAGTCCTCTTTTATTTTGATGTGTATAGTTTGTAAATACTTTTCCATCGTATTTAAAAAGACCTTTGTCTGCAGCCAACCAAATAAAACCTTTATCATCTTCTAAGATATCATAAAACTCAATATCTGGTAAACCGTCTTTTTCTGTTAAGTGATAATAAACAGGGTGTTGCGCTATAGTTTTAGCACTAATAAGTAAAAGACCGAAAAAAAGATAGAAAGCAATTCTTTTCATAAAGTTTATAAACAGAAGTTTCAAAAATAGTTAATATAAATAATAAAACCCATTGCAAAAAATTGCAATGGGTTTTTTGTATATAGAAAAGTTGTTTTTCGTTAATATCAGAATTATTGATTCAGATAAAAGCGAATAAAACTTCTGTTTTCTAATTATTTTACTTCTTCAAAATCTACATCTTCTACATTGTCTCCTTGGTCTGCACCAGCTTCTGGTTGTCCTTGAGCTTCTGCACCTGGGTTTCCTGCTTGAGCAGCTTGTTCTGCAGCATACATTTCTTCAGAAGCAGCTTTCCAAGCTTCATTAATTTTTTCCATTGCAGCATCAATTTGTGCAAGGTCTTTAGAAGCATGTGCAGCTTTTAATTCTACTAAAGCAGCTTCAATTGGTTCTTTTTTATCAGCCGATAATTTATCACCAAATTCTTTTAATTGCTTTTCTGTTTGAAAGATCATAGAATCAGCTCCATTTACTTTTTCTGCAGTTTCTTTAGCAGCCTTATCAGCATCAGCATTTGCTTCTGCATCACGTTTCATTTTTTCGATTTCTTCTTCAGATAATCCAGAAGAAGCTTCGATTCTAATTTCGTGAGATTTGTTTGTTCCTTTGTCTAAAGCAGAAACTTTAATAATACCATTGGCATCAATATCAAAAGTTACTTCAATTTGAGGCACACCTCTTTGTGCTGGTGGTAAACCATCTAAATGGAAACGACCAATTGTATTATTATCTGCAGCCATTGCTCTTTCTCCTTGTAAAACGTGAATTTCTACAGAAGGTTGATTATCTACAGCAGTTGAAAATACTTGCGATTTTTTAGTAGGAATTGTGGTGTTTGCATCAATTAATTTTGTGAAAACATTCCCCATAGTTTCAATACCTAAAGATAAAGGTGTAACGTCTAATAACAATACATCTTTTACATCACCAGTTAAAACTCCACCTTGAATAGCAGCACCTAAAGAAACAACTTCATCTGGGTTTACACCTTTACTTGGTGCTTTACCAAAGAATTTTTCTACAGCTTCTTGTATTGCAGGTATTCTAGTAGAACCACCAACTAAAATAATTTCATCAATTTCTGAAGTTGATAAATCAGCATTTTTTAATGCAGTTTTACAAGGCTCAATTGTTCTTTTGATTAAATCGTCAATTAATTGTTCAAATTTTGCTCTAGATAAAGTTCTTACCAAGTGTTTTGGGCCACTAGCAGTAGCTGTTACATAAGGTAAGTTAATTTCTGTTGATGTAGAACTAGATAATTCAATCTTTGCTTTTTCTGCAGCTTCTTTTAAACGTTGTAAAGCCATTGGGTCTTTACGTAAGTCCATGTTTTCATCTGCCTGAAACTCATCTGCTAACCAGTTAATGATTTTTTCATCAACATCATCACCACCTAAGTGTGTATCTCCATCAGTAGCTAATACTTCAAAAACACCATCACCTAATTCTAAGATAGAAACATCATGTGTACCACCACCAAAGTCAAAAACAACAATTTTTTTATCGTCATTTGCTTTGTCCATACCATAAGCTAAAGCAGCAGCAGTAGGCTCATTAATAATACGTTCTACTTTTAAACCTGCAATTTCACCAGCTTCTTTGGTAGCTTGTCTTTGAGCATCGTTAAAGTATGCAGGTACAGTAATAACTGCAGCAGATACATCAGTTCCTAAATAGTCTTCAGCAGTTTTTTTCATTTTTTGCAATACCATTGCAGAAATTTCTTGAGGTGTATATAAACGACCATCAATATCTACTCTAGGTGTGTCATTATCACCTTTAACAACTTTATAAGGTACTCTTTTTACTTCTTGTTCAGACTCAGAAAATTTGTTACCCATAAAACGTTTAATAGAATAAACAGTTTTAGTTGGGTTTGTTACTGCTTGTCTTTTTGCAGGGTCACCAATCTTACGTTCTCCACCTTCTACAAAGGCAACAATAGATGGTGTAGTTCTTTTTCCCTCAGCATTAGGAATTACAACTGGCTCATTACCTTCCATAACAGAAACACACGAGTTTGTTGTTCCTAAATCGATTCCGATTATTTTACTCATAATAATTTATTTATGTTATTTTTTTATTCAATTTTACGTTTACTATTTGTCAAAGGCTGTGCCAACTGCTTTTTACATAGAAATTGTCAGTTTTTTAAAAAAAAGACATTCATAGTTATGACAATATGACACAACTTGCAAAACATGCAACTGAACGAATTCTGTTTTACTTAACGCATTAATTTTTATATATTTGGGTAATTCATAATGAATTAAAAAGAATCTTATATTAAACATAAACAAAAAACAATGAGTAAATTTGACGAGAAAGTAGCGCAGTATTCTAAATTTATGGATGAAAAAGGACTAAAATATGATGCAGACTTATTAAAAGCTGTAACAAAAGGTTTAGGCCCATCTATTTACAAAAGAGATGCAGAAACTGTATCTGGTTCAGATGCTAAAGAATTGGCTACTGTAAAAAAGAACTTTTTAATAAAAAAGTTAGGTTTAGAAGATACACCAGCATTAGATGAAGCTATAGCAAAAGTAATTGAAGCTATTGGTAAATCTGAAAGAAGTAAATATAGAGCTGTTGTTTATTACATGTTAGCTGTTGAATTTGGTAAAGAATCTATTTATAGTTAAAATAGATCTTTATATTTAATATAAAAAATCCAACTCATTGAGTTGGATTTTTTACTTTTACAGCATAAACTTTAATTGTTTTTACGAATGTCACAATTTATTAGTGTTTTTGATATGCTTAAAATTGGTGTTGGTCCATCTAGCTCGCATACTTTAGGTCCTTGGAGAGCTGCCCAAGAATGGATTAGTAAATTGAGAACTACTAACTTGTTTGATAAAATTGATGCAGTAAAAGTAGATTTATACGGTTCTTTGTCTTTAACAGGAAAAGGACATGCTACAGATTTGGCCATTTTATTGGGTTTAAGCGAAGCTGACCCAGAATACATTCCTATAGAAGATATTGCAATTATTGTAGATCGAATTAATACCCAACAAGAAATTTATTTTAAAGGAGGTAAAAAAATACCATTTTACAAAGATGCTATTGTTTTTAATCGAGATTTTTTGCCTTTCCATTCTAATGGTGTCACCTTTAGAGGTTTTTCTGATGGCATAGAAATATCAACAGAAACGTATTATTCTATTGGAGGTGGATTTATTGTACAAGAAAACAATAATTTAGAAGAAGAAATAGAAATTAATAAAACTAATTTCCCTTATCCTATAAATCGTGCAAAACAATTAGAAGAGTATTGTGAAAAAGAAAATTTGCTAATATCTGACATCGTTTTTAAAAATGAATTAGAAATTAATTCAGCAGAAAAAATTGATGCTGAATTGCATAGAATTTGGGATACCATGTTAGAGTGCATGTACATTGGCTGCCATACAAATGGTATACTTCCTGGTGGATTAAATGTAAAACGTAGGGCTTTTGATACCCATTTAAAATTGATAAAAGATGCAGCATATACCAATCCTAAAGAATGGATTACTGCCATAAGAAGTTCTGAAGTTAAATTTAGAGAAATTTTAAAATGGGTAAGTTGCTTTGCGCTTTCTGTAAATGAAGTAAATGCAGCTTTAGGTAGAGTAGTAACAGCACCAACAAATGGAAGTGCAGGAGTTATACCAGCAGTTTTAATGTATTATTTGGTGATTGAAAATCATGATGCAGATTTTAAACAAATCAAACAATTTTTATTAACAGCTGGAGAAATTGGCAGTATTTTTAAGAAAAATGCTACAATTTCTGCAGCTATGGGTGGTTGTCAAGCAGAAATTGGTGTGTCTTCTGCTATGGCTGCAGGCGCATTAACAGAATTGTTAGGAGGCACACCTGCTCAATCTTTAGTGGCAGCAGAAATTGCTATGGAACATCATTTGGGTTTAACTTGCGATCCCATAGGAGGTTTGGTACAAGTGCCTTGTATTGAACGTAATTCTATGGGAGCAATAAAAGCGATTAATGCAGCAGAAATGGCCTTAGAAACAGATCCTAAAGAAGTAAAAGTACCATTAGACAAAGTGATTGATACCATGTGGGAAACAGCAAAAGACATGCACAAAAATTATAAAGAAACTTCTGAAGGTGGTTTAGCCATTCATGTTGGTTTGGCTGATTGTTAATTCAGTATTCAGTTGCAGTTTTCAGTTTCACATTGTAGACTGCAACTGAATACAGAGAACTTATTTTATCTAGTAAAAACCAATTCTGTATCACTAGACATTTCTTCAGAAAAACCATAACCTTCAACATTAAAACCTTTTAAATCTTCTAAAGTTTTTACGTTATTTTCTATAATATAACGTACCATATAACCTCGTGCCATTTTAGCATAAGTCATAATGGTTTTATATTGTCCGTTTTTAAAATCTTTAAAAACTGGAGTAATCATTGGTACTTTTAAAACTTTTTTTGGCACAGCTTTAAAGTATTCTGTACTTGCTAAATTTATGAGTAATTCATCATCTTCTAATTCATCATTTAAAGATTTAGCTAAAGTGTCATCCCAAAATTTATATAAATTATCCCTTCTACCAACTTTTAATTTTGTACCCATTTCTAATCTGTAAGGTTGTATTAAATCTAAAGGTTTTAGTAAACCATATAAACCCGATAAAATTCGTAATCGATCTTGTAACAAAGGCAATTTTTCTTCTTCCAAAGAATTTACATCAATACCTTGAAAAACGGCACCTGTAAAGGCATAAATAGCTTGTTTTGCATTTTGTGGTGTAAATGGTGTTTGCCATTCTTGGTTACGTTGATAATTTAATCTTGCTAAATCATCAGAAATAGACATTAAATCTGATAACTTATTTTTAGAAAGTGTTTTTAGTTTTTTGTTTAGTTTTTCAGATTGCTCTAAAAAACGAGGTTGTGTATGTAAACTTGTAGGCACTTTACTTTCAAAATCTAAAGATTTTGCTGGAGATATAATGATTTTCATTTGTTTCTATTTTACTACTGTAAAAATACTAATGATTCTAAAATACCTAAAACAATGTTATCAATTTATATTGATAAAACTATTACAAAAATTGATGCAATTTTCTATTTCGACTTTTTTGTAATTAAAATCCAAACTATTTCATTTATATTGGGTCTAATGATTACAATTAACCAAAAATAACTTGAGTAAAGACGCTGAACTTGTAAAAAAGTTGAAGAATCCTGCACTAAAAGAAAAAGCTTTTAGTGAGTTGCTTAACGTCTATCAAGAACGTTTGTATTGGCATATCAGAAAAATTGTGGGAACGCACGAAAATGCAGATGATGTGTTGCAGAACACCTTTATCAGAATTTATAAAAGTATTTCTAAGTTTCAAGAAAAGAGTAGTTTACATACTTGGATGTATAGAATTGCCTATAATGAGTCTATTCGTTTTTTAGACAAAAACAAGAAAAGAACTCATCAAAATATAGAAACGGTTGCAGAAACTACTTTGCAAGTTTTGTTTGAGGATGAATATTTTGATGGTGATGAAATTCAGAAAAAATTAAACACCATAATAAACGGATTTAAAGAAAAACAAAAACGGGTTTTTCAAATGAAATATTTCGATGATTTAAGTTTTAGGCAGATTTCCGAAATTTTAGATGTCTCTGAAAGTACACTAAAATCTACTTATTATGCTGCTGTAAAAATTATTGAGCAAAAAATATTTTTATAAATTAAAACTAATTAGAGTTATCTAGGTCTAATCAATAGAATATGAAAAAGTCAACAGAAAATAATAAACAAAAAAACTTTTTAAAAGAAAGTTTGCAAAATGATGTTTCTAAACATCATGAAGCCTATTTAGGAACAACTGTACCTGATAATTACTTTGCAAAATCGAAACTGTCTATTTTAGAGCAAATAAAAGAAGAAGCTAAAAAAGAAGAAAAACCTAAAAAACAATTGGTTTTCTATTTACAACCACAATTTAAATATATTGCTGCAGCTTCAATCGTTTTTCTTTTAAGTATTACTGTTTGGCTACAAAATAGCAACAATTCAAATGTAATTAATGAACCTAATCTAGAAGAATTTGCTTTTTCAGATGATGTTTTAATCAACGCTTTATTTGTAGAAGATTCAGAACTAGATGCGTTTACAGAAGCCACATTATTTAATGAAGTGGTTATTAAAGCAGAACTTACTGAACAAAAAATGGACAATTTAATTTTAAATACTTTAATAGTAGAAGACTCATTATTAGATGATTATATAGATGATGAATTGCTGAAAACCATCATTTTGTAAAAAAAAATAAAAATTTTTTCAAACTATTTTAAAATTTGTAGTTCTAACTAAATAGTAACAAAAAATAATTAAAAACTAAAATTATGAAGATCACTATTTCTAAAGAAAACGTTTTAAAATCGAGTATTCTATTTTTTACAATAACTGCGTTTATTTTATCGGCATTATTATTTACTTCTTGTTCAGATTCTGAAGATGATGAAATTGTAGTTGATGATGAAGAATTAATAGAAAAAATTGAAAGTGCAGAAAAAACTACAGTAGAAGAAGCAAGTTTACCATCAGCAACAACATCAACATTAAATGGAGATTTAGCAGACACGTATGTAGAAACTGTACAATTGGCTACAAACCTAGGGTATCAAGTTTCTTTAATTTCAGACAACCTTTCTTTAGAAGATACAAAAAGTGTTGTTTACTTTAGTTTACAAGGCAGACAATTGAGTAGTAAAAGCTTTAAAAGAGCTAAATTTAGAAGTAAATGTTTCGAGTTTGTGTATCCTATTATTTTAATTATGCCAGATGATTCTTCTATTACTTTAAATAGTGAAGACGAATGGAGTTTAAAGAAAGATTGGTATGCTGCAAACCCAGATGCTACAGAAAGACCAGAATTGGTGTATCCTGTAGATGTAACTTTAGAAGATGGTACTGTACAAACCTTATTAGATAGTGATGAGTTAACTACTGTAAGATCTTCTTGTAAAAGTGGCAAAGACAAAAGAAAATGTTTTAAATTGGTATTGCCTGTAAGTTTTACAATGGAAGATGGAACAGTGATTGAAGTTACAGAGAGATCTGATTATAAATTGATAAGAGAATGGAAAAAAGCAAATCCAGATTCAACTGTAAAGCCAGCTAAAATTTTTCCATTAGATATTGAATATAGAGATGGTACAATTGCAACAATAGAAGACGAAACTGCTTACGAAACTGCAAAAGACAGTTGTTCAATTTAATTTGTAAATTTGTACTTTAGATTTTTTGCAGTGTAAATAATAAAAATGGAATTAAAAAACATCATATTAATAGTTAGCTTTTTAGGTTTGATGCTATTTAATACAACACTTTTTGCGCAAGATTCTAATTATAATTTGATTCAAAAGGAGCTTACCCAAAAGCAAATCGATTTGTTGCAGAAAGAAAGAGAAGTTATGAAAACAAATCGCGAGGCTTTTAAAGCATCTTTAACCACAGAACAATTGGCTATTTTAAAAGATAAATCCATTTCTAAAATAGAAATGAGACAACGTTTGGTAGCTACTTTTACTGATGATCAAAAAAAAATGGTTCAGAATCAGCAGATTCGTTTAAGAAAAACTAGAGAAAGTTTTAGAAAGACGTTAACTAGCGAGCAAAGAAAAATGCTAAAAGAACGAATAAATAAAATCAAAAATTCTAAAGATCGAGGAGAATTGAAAAATGGACCAAGAATAAATAACGAAAAAAATAAAAAAGTTAGAAATTGGAGGGATTAACTTTTGGCTATTTATGGTGCATTTATATCAAGGATTAAAGACAACTTTACAAATCTATGGGTTGCTATTTTTTTCAATAGCAACCTCTTTTTGTTCTTACACACAAGATAAAAATTCAGAAGATTTTAATGATATAGATAGCTTAATAGATGAACTTTTTTTTAACGATCAACAGTTTTTAGACGAACTCTTAGAAAGCCAATTATCTTATAATTTCTTATACACTTCTTTGTCTTACAGCAGCAATACTTTTTTTTCGGGTAGAGATTTTGGTACAGATCAATTTAATTTAATTCCGCAAGTTTCATATTATCATTCTTCTGGTTTTATTGCCAGTATTTCAGGGATTTATTATCAAAAATTTGCCCCAAGTTGGGATTTTACAAGCTTTTCTTTAGGTTACTTTAATACCATAGGTAAAGCTAAAAAGGTTAGTTATAATCTTGGTTATACCCGTTTTTTGTATTCTGATGGTTACAATGCTTTTACCAATTCTTTTGATCTTAGTTTAGGACTTAGAAACACCAAAAGAACTTTAGGCACAATATTAACACTGTCTTATATTTTTGGAACAGACAAATCGTATCAAATGGTATCTAATACATTTGCCAACATCACTTTAAAAAGAACATCAAATTTTGCCTTAAGATTTAAACCAAATATTAGTTTTATTCTTGCCAATCAGAATATTACTTTTAATGTACCTACAAGAACATATTTAAGTTATCAAACCGTAACATATACCCAAGAAATCTTTGATTTATTAAATACACAAATCTCTTTTTCAGTTTCGCTTTCTACCAATTCTTGGGATTTTGAGTTGGGTTATAATTTAAATTTACCCAAAGAATTTAACAACGAAATTGACTTAAGTACAACAGGTTTTTTTAATCTATCTATAGGTTATATGTTAGAGTTAAACAAAAAACGATAATTTATTTTACTTTTTACAAATTAATAAATGATAAAAATATACCTAATAATTGTATAATTAATCGTAATATTGCAATAAATAAATATATTAGAATGGGTTTAACTAAATCAGAAATTTTTACAGACGAACAAAATGAAATTGCAGCTATTGCAAAGGTATTAGGCCACCCAGCAAGAATTGCTATTTTAGATTATATTATAAAATTAAAAAGTTGTGTTTGTGGCGATTTAGTAAAAGAAATAGGTTTGGCACAACCCACTATTTCTCAGCATTTAAAAGAATTAAAAAAAGTAGGAATTTTAAAAGGCACAATAGAAGGTACAAGTGTTTGTTATTGTATAGACGATAAAAAATGGAAAGAAATTAATACCAAATTGAGTCTGTTTTTAAATAAAAATCCTACAGAAACTTGTTGTTAAATTAAAAAAAGAAGAAAAATTATGAAATTATCAGAAATTAAGAATCATTTGCAAAGTTTAAAAACTATTGGTTTTCAGTTGCCAAATGGCGATTTAGTTCCTGCTCATTTTCACGTAACAGAAGTGGGGAGAATTACCAAAGATTTTATAGATTGTGGTGGTAAAGTAAGAAGCGAAACCGTTATTAATTTTCAACTTTGGGAAGAAAATGATTACGACCACAGATTGCATCCAGAGAAATTATTAAAAATTATTGAATTGTCTGAGCGTATTTTTAAGTTCGAAGATTTAGAAATAGAAGTAGAATACCAAGGTAAAGAAACCATTGGTAAATACAATTTAGACTTTGATGGTAAAAACTTTTTATTAACCTCAAAAATTACTGCTTGTTTGGCTTTAGATGCTTGTGGAATTCCAGAAGCAAAACCAAAAGTTAAATTGTCAGAAATTCAAAACTCTTGTTGCAGCCCAAGTTCTGGTTGTTGTTAATAAAGAAATGTAAATTCTAAATTAATTTATCGTAGAAAACATAAAAAAAGCTTCAAGAAATTGAAGCTTTTTAAGTCAAGAATAATAAATTTTACATCGAATAGAAAAATTGCTCAGTTGCAATTTTACCATCTTCTACACTAAAAACGCAAACTTCTTCCATTTGTTGTCTTCCTCTACTTTTAAATGTTACATCAAAAGCCATTTTACTAGAAAAATGTTTACCAGCTATTAAAGGTTCAGAAATTTCATTACTATGAAATTCAATAACATCATCTAACCATTGTTTGCTTTTTTCTAAAACATTTTGTTTGCCAGAAACAACTTCGCCATAAGGTACGCCTGGCATTTCTTTACTAACAATATTATCGGCATATAATTCTTCTATACATTCTAAATTTTTACCTTCTAAACACATTTGTTTCCATTTATTTGCAACTTCTAAAGTATTCATAATTTTAAGTTTTTAGTGATTGCTTAAAGTTATAAAAAATTGAAATACAAATTATTAAATAAATGTTAGTTTTATTGATTTAAAATTAAATCGCAATTTTTAAGCACACAAGCTTATTAAGAAACAGCTTCTTTGTATACTTTTAAGCAACGTTCTCTAGCCAATTTATGATCTACAATTTCTTTAGCGTAGGTTAATTCTTCAAATTCTGGCACCCATTTTTTTATGTATTGCAAATCTTTGTCAAACTTTTTAATTTGAGTTGTAGGATTAAATATTCTAAAATAAGGTGATGCATCAACTCCAGAACCAGCAACCCATTGCCAATTACCAACATTACTTGCCATTTCATAATCGTGTAATTTTTCTGCAAAATAAGCTTCACCCCATTTCCAATCGATTAATAAATGTTTGCATAAAAAACTACCCACTAGCATACGCACTCTGTTGTGCATAAATCCAGTTTTATTTAATTCTCGCATACCAGCATCAACCAAAGGATAACCAGTTTTTCCTTTACACCAAGCTTTGAATTCGGCTTCGTTATTTCTCCAAATAATTCGATCGTATTTGGGTTTAAAACTAGCATTTACGGTATGTGGAAAATGCCAAAGAATTTGCATAAAAAATTCTCTCCAAATTAATTCTTTTAAAAAAGTAATATTATTACTGTTGCTGGCTTTTTCTACTATTTTTCTGATGCTAACAGTACCAAATCGTAAATGTGTTCCTAATTTTGATGTTGCATCTTTTGCTGGGTAATTTCTAGTTTCTTCATAATTATCTATCAATTGTTTAGAAACTTTATAAGAGGTAACTTTTATATTAGATTTTGTAAAACCAATATCAGATAAACTTAAAAAAGGGTGATTTTCATTTTTGATAAAATTGCCTAATTTTTCTTCTGATGGATAAAATTGAAGTCCTTTAAACTCAAACGCTTCTAGCCATTTTTTAGAATAAGGTGTGTAAACTTTGTAAGGTGTTCCATCTTGTTTTACAATTTCATTTCTTTCAAAAATTACTTGATCTTTATAAGTATTAAAATCAATTTCTTTTGATGCTAAAAAATCTTTAATCTCTGCATCTCTTTTTGTAGCATAAGGTTCATAATCGTGGTTTGTAAAAACAGCCTCAATATTATATTTATCTGATAATTCTTGATAAATTTCTTTTGGTTTTCCATAAAAAATAGCCAAAGAACTTCCTACTTTTTTTAATTGATTATTAATGTTTTCTAACTCTTGATGAATAAAAGTAACTCGAGAATCATTAGAAGGAAGTTTAGAAAGAATATCATCATCAAAAATGAAAATTGGAAGTACTTGTTTACCAGAATTTAAAGCGTGATATAATCCGCAGTTATCCTCTAAACGTAAATCTCTACGAAACCAAAAAATATTTATTAAATTTTCCATTTTAATAATTGTCAATTTTTTTAAAGAAAATTAATCTTCTGTAAACTCGCCAAAAAGTGCTGTTAACTTTTCTTGTCTGTAATTAAATATTTCTTCCAATTTTGGTTTAACCAAAAAAGGATGTACCAGTTGTCCTAAAATACCAAAAGGCACTTTATAATGGATTATGTCTTCGAATTCTACACCGCCTTTAACTTCTTTAATAAAATGTTTATGATCCCATAAAGCATAAGGCCCATACAATTGCTCATCTACAAAGTAATCTTTTTCTTTAACTTGTGTAATTTTTGAAACCCATTTGGTTTTAATTCCGAAAAGTGGCGTAACAATATATTCTATAATTTGGCCAGCATATAAAGGTCTGTCTGCACCAGAAGCAATGTTAAAACCCATATAATCTGGTGTAATAATTTTAAGATTTTTAGGGTTAGATAAAAAATCCCAAGCTTTGTCTAAAGTTATTGGGAATTTTTGCTTTCTATGGAAGGTGTAGATTTTCATAATCTTTATTTGTAAACAGGTTTTATTTGGGTAGAATTTTCTTTTGTGATGTTGTCATTAATACAATCCCAAAGATGAATTCTTTTTAAAAGCGATTGTTGCGCAACAATATTAGCACTTTCCCATTTTTTAGAATCATTACCACAAAGTTCTGCAACCATTTTTAGAGAAAGTGGTCCATGTTCATCTCCATCCAATTCTATATGGCGTTCTAAATAATATTTTAATTTATTGTAAGTTTTGTTTTCGGCATCAGCATTTTTTAAGATTTCGATAAATAAATCAGGAATAATATCTTCTCTACCAAATGTAAATGCAGCTGCAATAAGATGCGGTTCTTTTGTTTCGATGATAGAAAATGTAAATTTTACAAAGTCTACAATTCTTTTGTCTATTTCTATATGATTTAAAGCATAAAAAACAGAGTTTCCAGCTTTTAATAAATTTATAAAATTAAAAATATTTGTGGTATTTGCTCCCATTTGATGCATGGCATCAACGTACATTTCATAATGACTTTTTGCTTCACCAAGTTCGTTAACATCACTTTCTTCTCCATGAACAATTTCGTTGATAAATCTCGATAAAGTTGGATTTTTAGGAGGTGTCCAAGGTACTTGAACATTGGTTAAATGGTTTTGCAAACTTTTTAAGAGAGACATAAAATCCCAGACAGCAAAAACGTGATGCTCCATAAAAACCTGAATATCATTAACAGTATTTAAATTTTTATAAAGATCGTGATTTTGAAGCTGAAGCCTCAAATTTTGTATATTATGTTCTATGTTTTCAATTTCTTTCATAAAGTAGTTGGTGTCTAATTATGGATAAAAATATAAAGATTCAAAGAGGTAGCAATGCACAACCAAATGATATATGGCAAGAGTAAATATTTAAAATTATTCACTTTTTTACTCCATTTAAAAAAATAGATAAATAGGAGAGAAGTTAATAAAACAATAGTTACTAAACCTAATAAATTAAGGTGTTTGTTAAAGAATATGTAGTTCCAACTTACGTTTAAAATAAATTGTAAAATAAATACAATTTTCATTTTTAGTGTATTTTCTGCGCTAAAGAGTTTTGCCAAATAGACAGAGAAAAAAATCATAATTGTTGTCCAAGCCACACCAAAAACCCAGCCTGGAGGTGTCCAAGGAGCTTGGTTTAAATTGGTGTACCATTCTGTCATTGGTCCATTATTCATTAACCAGCTACCAATGGCCAAACCACCAAAATTAATTACTAAAAATAAAAAAGTAAGTTTTATTAGTTTCATATTTATTTGGCTTGTAAAGCTTCTATTTTCTTTAAGAGATTGTCTGCTTCTAAATATTTTTGATCGCTATCACTTCTGTTAACAGATTGTAATTTATAAGCTTCTTCCATCAACTTTTTATAGTTATCTTGAAGCTTTTCTAATTCCGTTTTCTTTTTAAATAATCCAAACATTTTAGGTAAAGTGTTTTGTAATTTTAGTACTAAGAGGTTTTGTAATCGAAAAATAATAATCAATTAATTTACCTTCTGGAGAAACGATATATTTTTGAAAGTTCCATTTTACTGAAGAACTTTTTGTATCGTTAAAATCTTTTTTAGTAAGCCAAGAATATAGTGGATGTTGGTTAATTCCCTTTACATCAATTTTTTCAGTAATTAAAAAAGATACTCCATAGTTTACTTGGCAAAATTGTTGAATTTCTTCTGATGATCCTGGTTCTTGACTTCCAAATTGGTTACAAGGAACACCAATAACAACTAACTTATCTTTGTAAGTTTGATGTAGTTTTTCTAATTCTTTATATTGAGGTGTAAAACCGCATTTAGAAGCCACATTTACAAATAAAATGTGTTTCCCTTTAAAATCAGATAATTGTATAGGATTATTTTGGAGATCATTGATCTCTATATTATAAATATCAGTCATAAATGTAAATGTTGTTATATTTTAAAGCTTACAATTCCACAGTCTAATTCAAAAATTTGACCAGAAATGGATTTTGCTTTATCAGAAATTAAAAAAGTAGCAAGATCTGCCACTTCATCTGGAGCTAAGAATTTTTTAAGAGGATGACGTTCTTTGATACTTTCTATTAAACGTTCGTTTCGTAATAATTTTGCAGCTAAATCTGTGTCTGTAACAGTAGGTGCAATTGCGTTAACACGAATTGTAGGTGCAAATTCTGCACCTAAAGATTTTGTAAGACCTTCTACAGCAGATTTTGCTGCTGCTACACTTGCATGAAAAGGCATACCTAATTTGGCTGCAACTGTACTGAATAATAAAATAGAAGGATGATTTCCTTTTTTTAAAGCAGGTAAATAGTTTTGAATTGCTTTTACAGCACCAATTACATTAATTTCAAAATCGCTTCTAAAATCGTCTAATTGTAATCTAGAAATTGGTTTTAAATTGATGCTACCAGGACAATAGATTAAAGTATCTATTTCATCTATATTTGGTAAATCATCTGTAAGAATATCACACGAATAGTGTGTTAAATTATTGTGAGGCTGCAAAGGTGCAGTTCTGCTTAAATTAATTATTTTGCTTGTATTAATTAAGGCTTTGATAATTGAATTACCAATTCCTTTGCTTCCTCCAATAATTAAAATTTTATTCATTTGCTTTAAGGTCTTCCTTTCAAGCGCTTTTCAATTTTTTGTTTAACTGCAGTTAAGCGCTTCATTAGATCCATAATTTCTGGATCTTTTTCTAATTTATAAACTTCGTTAAGCTCTAATATTAAAGCTTTTACCTCTCTAGAGGCTAAAATACGATCACTTGTTGTTTTAAATGAGAATTTTCTATTCTCAAATTCTACAGCTCTTTCTAATAAATTCATTCTTTCGTTTCTCTCTTTTTATCTAATTTGGCAATATAAATATAAAAGTTAGAACTGCAAGAATAATATGAAAAATATTATGCTGCTGTTAATGGTTTCCCTTTTAAACGTTTTTCTATTCTTTGTTTAATAGCGGTTAAACGTTTCATAATATCCATTATGTTTTTGTCTTTATTTTTTTTGTAAATTTCATTTAAACTTAAAATTAAAGACTTTGCTTCTCTTGCTGCTAAGATTCTGTCGCTTGTAGTTGGGAATCTCATTTTTCTTTTTTCGAATTCTAATGCTTTGTCAATAAGTTCCATAACTTAATATTTTAATGTGTTTTGTAGTTCGATTATTTTATCTTGATTGTTAAATGTACCACCAAAGTAAGAGGTTACTGTGGATGATGTATCATCTTTAATTCCTCTAGATGATACGCATAGATGTTTTGCATCGATAATTACGGCAACATCTTCTGTTTCTAAAATACTTTTTAACTCTTCTGCAATTTGGTTGGTTAAGCGTTCTTGTACTTGAGGTCTTTTGGCATAATATTGTACAATTCTATTTAGTTTAGAAAGGCCAATCACTTTACCAGAAGAAACATAAGCAACATGTGCTTTACCAATTATTGGTACAAAATGATGCTCGCAATTAGAGTAAAAAGTAATATTTTTTTCTACCAACATTTGGTTGTATTGGTATTTATTATCAAACAATGCAACTTTTGGTTTGTTGGCAGGATTTAATCCTGAGAAAATTTCATCAATATACATTTTGGCTACTCTTTCTGGTGTACCTCTCAAAGAATCGTCTTGTAAATCTAACCCCATAACATCCATAATTTCAGAAAATAGCCCTGTAATTTTAGCTTTCTTTTCTGTGTCAGAAAGTACAAAAGCATCTTTTTTCATTGGTGTTTCTAAACCTGTGTATAAATGATCGTCTCCAATTTCTTCGAACGAAAACCCATTTAATTTTTGGTCTGTTTGTTTCTCTTTTAATACTACTTCTGAAATCATAATTTGTCTTTTTAATGTGCTGTCTTTAAGTACTCTAATCTTAAAAGCAAAGCACTAGTTATCTTTTTGCTATAGAGTTGTTTGATATTGATTTTTGTCTAGAACATTTAAACCTACCTTTGGTAAAAGTTCTTAATTTTTCGTGTTTTGTTTTTCTTCCTTGTACTCTTTGCCTCCACATTTTAAAACTAGAAGGCTTCATTTCTTTTCGCATTAAATCAATTACTTCTTGTTCTTTTAATCCGAATTGAAAATGTATGGCTTCAAAAGTTGTTCTGTCTTCCCAAGCCATCTCTATTACTCTATCAATTGCTATTCCATCTAACTTCATTTTTCATAGAATTAACTTATATCAGTATAGAAATCGTATTCTTTATCGTTTTCTATTTTTAGGTTGATTATTTTGTCGAGAAACTTCTTGTTTTCTTTCAATAATTTATTGTTTTTAAAACGAACAAAATTTCCTTGAGCATGAATGCTAAAACCTGTTGTTTTATAGGTATGCAACTGATAAAAAGGAATTGCCCAACTGAAGTTTTGCAAGCCTTTGTTTATGTGTACAAGTATGCCTTTTTGTCTTATTTCGATATTTCCGTAATTAATATCTGCAACAGTATTCATAAACTTCATGAAACCAGGGCTCACTTGATCGATCATCATTCTTTTAGAACCAGTACCTCCCATTTTTATCGATTGAAAAAATGTAAAAGGCTTACCTAGTAAATCGTTAAAAATCGATTCAGCTTCTTTATTTGTATGTGTTGTGTTATAAATCATTGACACATCAAATATAATAATGTTTAATGAAATATAAAAATAGTTAAACAAAAATTAACAGAGTATTATAATTTGTTCAAAAACTTTTGCTTAATTGCTGTTTAACATGCGTTTTCTGTCTGATAAAGTGTGTTTTTTTAGAATTCTAAAATTTTCTGATATAACTTCAGGATTTGTTCGCATAGCAAAAAGAATATCACTCGCTTTTTTTCTTGCAGTTTTTCCATCAACAATAGGTAAAGGATAATTTTCACCTAATTTAAAATTGTTAAATTGCTCATCCATAGGCGTCATTAAATACGGTTCGTGAATAAAAGCTAAAGGTAAATTAGCCAATTCTGGCACCCATTTTTTTATGAATGTTGCATCAGCATCATGTTCTAAACTATTTTTAATAGGATTGTAAATTCTGATATTATTAATGCCAGTTTCTGCGGCTTGCATTTGCAACTGAGGAAAATGTATACCAGGTTCAAAATCTAAAAATTGTTGCGACAAATGATGGGTAGCAGCTTGCCAAGGTTGCCATAAAATATGCGTAAAAAAGGAAACTAACATAGAGCGCATTCTAAAATTTAAATAACCAGTTTCTACCAAACAACGCATGCTAGCATCTACCAAAGGAAAACCAGTTTGGCCTTCTTTCCATGCTTTTTGATAGATTTCAGAAAGATTTTTCTTTAATTTATGATAGCCTTTATTTACACTGGCTTCTTCCATGGTATGTTCCATTTCAAATTTTTGAATAAAATGTGCCTGCCATCTTAATCTAGACATAAATGCACCCAAATGTTTTTTATTTTCATCGGTAATGTATTCTTGTGTTTTTTGATAAATCTGACGAATGGAAACATTTCCCCAAGCAATATAAGGCGATAATCTGCTCGAACTTTCTCTAGACAATGCTGGTTTAGAAATATGATACATGTAGTTTTTGTGCCTTTCTTTAAAAAAACCATTGGCATATCTCCAAGCCATTTTTGTGCCTCCTTTTTGAAAATAAGGATGATTTTCTGTTTCTAAATCTGTGGTAATAAATCTCTTTTCTAGTGCTACAATTTCATCGCTATTGATAAAATTATCACTTTTAAAATTAGATTTAAATAGATTGGCGTTCATATAATCATCCCATTTTTCGAACCAATCTTCTCTGTTTAACAATCCTCTTAAAACTCCATTATTGTTGTTTTCTATCCAATTGATATTATTGTTTCTGCAATATCTTTTAAAATCTTTATCGCGATTGTAGGTAATTAACAAGCCTGTTTCTTGATGCGAAAAAACAGTATTAATTTTATAATTGTTTTGCAATTGATTAAAAACATTGATGACTTCTGAAGTTACCGCTAAAATTTTGGTATTGTAAGTTTCTAAATCTTGATTAAGATCTTGAATCGATTGTTTTATAAAGTCCCAATGACGTTGGCTATAATGTGCATCGTTTAGTAAAGAGTTTTCAAAAACATACAAAAATAAAATTCTTTTATTTGCTTGTAAAGCATTGTAAATTGCCTCATTATCTTGCAAACGTAAATCTCTTTTTAACCAAACAATATGTATTTCTTCTCTATTGCTCATTGTCTAATTGTTTAAAAAATTGTTCGGCATTTTTAAAATGAGTTTCTTTTTTATCTTGTGCCATTTTGTCAAAAGTTCTAATTAACATCCCTAATCTTGGGTTGCTTAAAAAGAAATCTCTGTGTTTGTCCATAAATGTCCAAAACAAACCATCCCATGTTTTTTGCCAATTTCCTTTTTTGTAATTACTCATTTTCATAAGATAATTACTGCTACTTATGTAAGGTTTTGTGCTCATTAAACCACCATCTGCAAACAAACTCATTCCATACACATTTGGCACCATAACCCAATCGTAAGCATCTATAAAAAGTTCCATAAACCATTGGTAAACTTCATCCGGATCAAATTCGCACAACACCATAAAGTTACCTAAGATCATTAATCGTTCTATGTGATGTGCATACGCAGTTTTGTTTACTTTTTTAATAACATCGTCTATTGGTTCTATGCCTGTTGTTCCGTTGTAAAAAGATTTAGGAATTTTTCTAGAGAATTTCCAGAAATTTTTGGTGCGTTCTTCAGAACCTTTGGCTTCATAAACACCTCTAATAAATTCGCGCCAACCTAAAATTTGACGTACAAAACCTTCAGTAGAATTTATAGGAATATCATTTTTAGTTGCAAAATCAATGGCCTTTTCAATAACAACTTTTGGGTGTAACAATCCTACATTAATTAAAGGCGATAACAAACTATGATTTAAAAAATGGGCTTCTTTTACAATGGCATCTTCATATGTACCAAAATCGTGAAAACGGATTTCAAAAAAATCATTCAACCATTTTTCTGCGGATTTAAAATCGATAGGATAAGCAACAAAACCATTTAATTTTCCATAGTTTTCTTTAAAATTTTTAAGCACATATTTTTTGGCTTCTTTGTGATATGCTGTTTCTTCAGGAAAATTTATAGGTGGCGCTATTTTATCTTTTGGATATTTTTTTCTGTTTTCATCATCAAAGGTCCATTTACCACCTGTCGGAATTTTTCCATCCATTAAAATATCTCTTTCTTTTCTTTCGGATTTGTAAAATGAAGTCTGAAAATATTTCTTTTTAGTGGATTTAAAAAAACTAGATAATTCTTCTTTTGTGTTGATAAATAAAGGATTATTGTACCAAATAATTTCTAAATTCCCTTTTTTTTGATGAATGTGTTTCTGTAGCCAATTGTCTGTAGGATCTATCAAATGGATTGTAGTAAAACCTTCTTTTTCTAAATTTGGAAGTAGATTTCTTACATCATTTAAATTATCAATTGCATTTATATAGCGAACATTTTTGCCTAATTGAATTAAATAATTTTCATAAGCTTTCATTGTAGCTCTGTGAAAACTTATTTTTTGCTGATGAAATTTATATTGATTAAAAAACAAATATTCTTCAACCAAAATAATATCATCAACTTTATTTAAAACCTCAGAGTTTTTAAACAATTGATGTGGAAAAATGATATGTATTTCAGCAATTTTCATCTAAAATAAAGTTTTTGTTAACCATAAATTTCTGAATTTATGATTGCTATCATAACGTTCTGCTTGCAATTCAGTATTAAATTTTCGATCTCGAGGATCATTGCCAACTCCAGCAACATACATCCAGTTTCCGTAATTGCTGTGCACATCGTAATCTAATAACATCGACTCAAAATAAGCAGCTCCAATTCGCCAATCTTGTAACAATTCTTTAGCAAAATAAGAAGCCACATTTTGTCTGCCTCTGTTGCTCATCCAGCCAGTTTGCTGCAATTCTATCATATTTGCATTTACAAAATCGTCTTTGGTTTCTCCATTTATCCAATTTTGTATAATTTCTTTATTGGAATTCCAATGATAATTTCTGTCTAAAATTCCACCAATTTTAAAGATTTTAGCATTGTATTTTAAAGAAATAAATTTGAAATAATCTCTCCAAATCAACTCAAAAATTACCCAATACGTAGATTGACTTTTACCAAATTCGGCTTCGTATTTTTTAACTTGATGATAAATTGTTTTGGCTGATAAACTTCCGTTTGCTAACCAAGGAGAAAATTTTGTAGAATAATCTGTACCTACTAAACCATTTCTTGTTTTTTTATAAAAACTAACTTTTTTACTATCAAAAAAATAATAATTTAATCTTTGTAAAGCTGCAGTTTCTCCACCTTTAAATGGAAAAGCCGTTTTAGGATGGGTTTCAAAATCTGAAAAACCTAAATCTTTTAAAGTTGGAATTTTAGTTGGATTGTTAAATGTATTCGTTTCAGGAAGCTTGGAAAAAGTTGCAACTTCTTGAATACGAACATATTTTTCTAATTTCTTTCTGAACTGCGTAAAAACATCAGGAATATTACTAAAATTATTAGAAACGGTGTCAGGATGATATAAAAACTGATCATAATCTTCAATAAAATCAATAGTATTTTTTAGATTTTTTTTGATCAAATCATTCGTGTCAGTTTCTTCTTTTGTCCATTCTTTTTGAGTGTAAATGGCATCAACCAAAAATTCATCACATAAAAAATGAATTTTATTTTCAGGAGCATCAAAATAGGTGAGGAGGGTTATGTTTTGTTTTTCTAATTGCTCTTTTAAATTTGTTATTGTTTCTATTAAAAATTTGGCTCTAAATTTTGCAGTTTTTTGAAAACCAAATTCATCCACCATAAAATATTTTGGGTCTAAAAAATAGACAGCAATTACTTTTTTATTTTGATTAATTGCTTTTTGTAAAGAAACATTATCAGCTATTCGTAAATTATTACGAAACCATATTAAGCCAGTTGTGTTTTGTTTCTTCTGCATTTTTCGCTGCAATATTTAACGTTATCCCAATCTTTTTCCCATTTTTTTCGCCAAGAAAAAGGTCTTTTGCAAACCAGACAATCTTTGCTGGGTAAATGTTCTTTTTTCAAAAAAAAAAATATTATTTATTAATGTTGTTTATCATGCCATTAAAAACAAACCAATGAAAAGGCATTACTGAGTACCAATACAATCTGCCAGCCAAACCATGAGGTCTAAACGTTGCAGTTTGGTACAATTCTCCTTTTTCGATTTTAAATTCTAGCCAAGCCTCGCCAGGTAAAATCATTTCTGCATAAAGTAGTAGTTTGCCTTTTTCTTTATCAGCATAAATAACGCGCCAAAAATCTAAAGCATCACCTGCATTTAATTCTGTAGGGTGCCTTCTTCCTCTGCGTAAACCAGCGCCACCAAAAAGTTGATCTAAAAAGCCGCGAATTTTCCATAGAAAATTGCCATAATACCAACCTGTTTCTCCGCCAATTGCCCAAATTCTGTCTAAAGTTTGTTGTTTGTTTTTTAGGTTTCTTTTCTTGATATCTCTAAAACAACCATATTGAGGAACATTGATAAACTCATCCACATAATTTTTAAGTTTTCCACTACTGATGTAAGAATCTTTCCAACTAGAAATGATGCTATTTTGCTCTATTTTATTAAACGCCAATTGCACAGCTTCTTTGTAAGCCATTGGATTGATGTCTAAAATTTGATTGATGTTGCTCTTTTTGCCAATAACTTCTACACCCATTGAATTTACTAAAGAAGTTGCCAGTTTGTAAGAGGTAGAAGTAACAAAATAAAGCCAATATGAAGATAATTTCGGAGTCATTACTGGTACTGTTAAAATCCATCTTTTTAATTTTCTTACTTCTGCAAATTGCAACAACATTTCTTTGTAAGTTAAAATTTCTGGCCCAAAAATATCGTAAGAAGTATTGTACATTTCTTGCCTGCCTAAAGCTTTGTGTAAAAATGATAAAACATCTCTAATTGCTAAGGGTTGTGTTTTGGTGTTTAACCATTTAGGGGCAATCATTGCAGGTAATTTTTCTACAATATCTCTAATAATTTCGAAGGATGAACTACCTGAACCAACTATAATTCCTGCTTTAAAAGTGGTTAAAGCATATTTTTTAGAAGCTAATGTATTTTCAACATTTTTTCTAGATAATAAATGCTTTGAAAGTTTTGTGTCGTTTGTAATTCCGCTTAAATAAATTACTTGTTTTATAGATGTAGATTCTGCAAATCGCTTAAAATTAAATGCACATTTTTCTTCTAAAACGTGAAATTCTTTTGCAGAATTAGACATAGAATGAATTAAATAATAAGCGGCATCTATATCTTTAGGAATGTTCTCTAACGATTCTATGTTTAAAAAATCAGCCTCAAAAAGGGCTATATTTTTTTGTTCTTTGTAGTAATTTTCTGCTCTTTTTTTATCTCTAACAGGGCACACTATAGTATGACCGTCGTTTAATAATAAAGGAATTAAACGCTTGCCAATATAACCTGTTGCGCCTGTTACAAGAATTTTCATAAGCTATTTATTTCTTTAGGTCTTTGATAACCCAATTGAGTTTTAAATTTAGGAATGGCATAAGTATCTAATCCATTTATGGTAGCTACGTTTCCTTTAGATAAGTTGATTAAACCATCTTCTTGTAGTAATTTATCATGAACGTACAGTTCTTGAATTTGAGCTACAATCAACATAACATCGTTAGAAGGCACATAAATTTCTTCTATAAATTTCATGTTCATTTGTACTGGTGCATTTTTTACAAAAGGAGCTTTGAAGTTTCCCTTAAATTCAGGTTCTAAATTTGTCATATCAAATTCAGAAATTTCCTTTGGATATTTTGCTGAAGTATGATGTGCGTCTTCTACAATTTCTTCCCAAATATGATTAATTGTAAAATAACCAATGTCTTTTAAGTTTTGATGCGTATTTCTT
This sequence comes from Polaribacter sp. M10, assembly GCF_054968445.1. NCBI lineage: Bacteria > Pseudomonadati > Bacteroidota > Flavobacteriia > Flavobacteriales > Flavobacteriaceae > Polaribacter > Polaribacter sp. M10. Next base: position 33,783 of record NZ_JBSSBG010000016.1, on the reverse strand, counting down.
GGCACAGTTGTAGGTCTTAAAATAAAACCCAAAGTAGGTGGATTAGACCCCAAATGTGTAACAGAACTAAAAACGGCAACATTAGTAGTTCCATCTTTAGAAATAGAGCCAATTAAATTGGCCGATTTAAAGCCAGAGCAACTGTTTATAAGGTTTATCTTATAAATTTTTTCTAAAGCATTAATGTCATCAAAATTAAAAAAAGCCATTACAAATTGTTAAAATTATTAATCACTACATTTTTCGCTTTTAAATCGTGCATTAAATTATACAAGCCAAAAAATGTTCTGTTGATGTAAATAAAATGTTTAGAACCTCGATTGCCATTCATGTTTTTAAGCTCTGTACTTTTTGCATATTTCTGACCTAGATCTGATATTTTTCCGAAAAATTCTTCATCAGAAAAATCGAAAGTTTCTTCGTTAAAAGGTTGAGTAAATAGGCTTAACATTTCGTGAAACATAGCTCTAAAAAAATCTAATTCTTCTTTAGAATCATCCTCACGTAAAATTTCTAATTCAAATAATTTTTGTTCAAAATAAACAGGATCAGAAATGTTTTCTTGTTTTGCTAATTCAAAATAAGGTACATAAAAACTATTAGGAATGGTTTTCATACAGCCAAAATCGATTACAATTAAATCGTTTTCTGGTGATATTAAAAAATTTCCAGGATGTGGATCTGCATGAACTTTCTTTAATTTATGGATTTGAAACATGTAAAAATCCCACAAAGCTTGTCCTAATTTATTGGCAACTTCTTGATTATCTGTGTAAAATTCTGATAAATGCACGCCATTCATCCAATCCATAGTTATAATTCTATCCGAAGATAAATCTGAATAATAATTTGGAAATTTTAAATTGGGTATGTGCGCACAGGCTTTAACAATGGCTTTACTTTGCTCAACTTCTAAAATATAATTGGTTTCTTCAACCAATTTATTTTCTACTTCTTTAAAATATTTATCAGAATCTTTGCCTTTAATATTAAACATTTTAATGGCAATTGGTTTTACCAAAGCTAAATCTGATGCAATACTTTCTGCAACTCCTGGATATTGAATTTTAACCGCTAATTTTTTTCCATCTTTTTCAGCTTTATGCACTTGGCCAATACTTGCTGCGTTTACAGAAACTGATTCGAACTTATCGTAAATTTCGTTGGGATTTTTACCAAAATACTTTTTAAAAGTTTTGGTTACCAATGCAGGCGATAAAGGAGGTACAGAAAACTGAGAAAGCGAAAATTTTTCTACATAAGCTTGTGGTAAAATGCTTTTTTCCATACTTAACATTTGTGCTACTTTTAAAGCACTTCCTTTAAGTTGTTTTAAGCCATCGTAAATATCTTCTGCGTTGTTTTCGTTTAATTTCGATTTTGCTTCGTCTTCGGTTTTGGTAATTTTATCACCATAATATTTTAGGTAATTTACCCCAATTTTTGCTCCAGTAGTAACTAACTTAGAAGCCCTCTGAATTTTAGAAGTTGGTATAGAATCTATTGTTTTCATAGGCTTTTAATTAAAGTTAACTTTTTCTTTTAGGATGAATTTCCCAAAATCGATAATGCTTTTCAGTGGTTTTATGTCCATTAAATCAAAACGAGCGTTAATGGATTTTTCGATAAAAATATCTGTTTTTTCAAAGGATGCAGAAGTATCATCCAACCAAAACTTCATAGTCACTAATAAGTGGAACCAAGAAGATTCTTGTATGCTTTTGTCTTGAATTTTTTCTAGCTTTTCTTGTTTTAAATCTAATTTTTCTATGCCCAAATTTTTGATGTAGGTGATATAATCTTCACGTAATTTTTTTAGTGATTTTAACTTTTTAAAATCTTTTTGGCTGTTTTTTAAGGCATAAACCACATAACTTCTATTGGCAGTTAAGATTTCGAAAAAAGTAAAGTAAAAACTTAATAATTTGTTTCTAGCATCAAAGCTTTCATAGTCTTCACTTTTTGCTAAAACGTTCATGGTATGATGAAAGAATTCTGAAAAGATGGCTTCTTCAATAGCTTCAAAAGAAGCATAATATTTGTAAAAATCACTTTCTTCAAAATTATTGTCTTTTGCAAAACTAAAGACAGATTTTGGTTGATGATTATTTTCTAAAACAAATTCCATGTATAACGAAATAATGTTTTCTTTTGATATTTTGTTTTCTGTAGCCATAATTATTTATTTTGTACAAAGATACGAAATGTTTAATTAATTTTAGAATTAGTTAAACAAAAATTTAAACTGTAAGATTACAGATAATTACAACCAGAAATTAGTAAGAATATTGGCCTCTATAAGGAATTTGAAAGTAGTTTGGTTTTTATTTTATTGATGAATTAAAATAATGTACTTTTTTTAAGATTAAAAGAGTTACTCCTGAGATTTAGAAAAACCTTGTGGTTATTAAATAATAATTTAATTGTGATCACTTTTAGATGATGTTTTAGGAAAGCGTATCTTAATTAAAAGTAAAAACCTCGATATCATTTATCGAGGTTTAATAATTGGGGGTATCTTATCAAGTAGTCTGAATTGATCAAAAAACTTAAATGTATGATATACTTACTATCAAGCTAAAAATCTAAGCTCTTACTCACATTATTTTCAGTGTATGAAATTGAGAAATTAAAGGTTTTTAAATTAGCTTCTAAATGGGCTTCAGACTCATTGTTTAACCATGAAATGCTTAAATTTTCTTTAGAAACATCGTTAATTTTTATTTGTCCAGAAAATGCTTTTAAAGTATTTCTTAATCGCATTATCTTTAGCTGATCCTTAACAATATCTGTTTGTAAACCTTCTTCTATCTCTTGCTGAGAAAGTGTTGTTCTGTTAATTTCTTTATGGCCACCACTACCACCTTCATCAGCAGCCTTATAGTTGTTTTTGCCGGCAAAGATATCTAGATACCAAATTTGAGGAATACCAGGCGTAAACAGTTGTATTGCTCTGGCTAAAAGTAATTTTTGTTCGTTTTCTCCTAAAGCGCTAAAAAATGTTGCATTAATTTGGTAATAAGATATTTTTTTACCAGAAGGATCATATAAATTCTTTACTCTTCCACCACGCTCCATAATTGTATTCATTATGGATTCTATTTGCTTATCTTCTAGTAAACCCTTGTTATAGCTGCCATTAACTTCTTTACCTTTTAAATCTAAAACAGGAATTCCATCATGACAACCTAACATGTTTACAGTTTTATATTCTTTGGTTATAATTTCGTTAATCCAAGTTAATAACGCTGAATTGTCTGCAGTTTCTAAGGTATGAATTAATAATCCTGGTAAGAAAAAATCATAAATAGGGTAGTTTTGGCTTGCTACTTCATTGTGTAGGTTTAAACCATATTCTGCATGAATTTCTGGTAATAGAACTAAATCATTCTTTTTAGCAATTTGGTTAATTCTTTCTAAATATTGCCAAGTACCAGGTTTGTTAAAAAAATTAGTTTGCCCTATTTCTTTATGTAAATATGCAAAAGCATCTAATCTTAAAATTGAACATCCAAAGCTTTTTACTTTGGCTAAAGTTTCTTCGTAAAATTCCCATACCAATTCAGATTTAGCATTTACATCCATCTGACCTAGATAAGTTGCTTTACGGGCAACTAATAACAATACATCTTCTTTATACTCATCAAGTTCTTCAAAGTTTATAGCAGATAGGTTTTCTTTTTTAAGAATAGCTGAATTGATTTTTTCACAAATCAATTCAGCTTTATTAGAAATTTGTGGGATAATTTCAATAATATCTTGTTCTGTAATTTTGTTGTATTTAATTTCTTGATAAAAGGTATTCCAATATGGTTTTTCAGTTCCATCTGGAAAAGGAACTTTTAAAATTGGAAGTCCTGATTTTCTCATAAATAATTTATTGAGAAATTCTTCTTTTGGAATAACGATATCATCATCATTAACCTCTCCATTACCTTTCCAGAACTCATTCCAGTTGATAAAAAAATCTTTGAATTTAGAATTTTTTCCGTTTTTTAAAAGATCTTTAAATTGAGGAGAAGCTACAGAAAGATGATTTAAAACAATGTCAAATTTTAGATCTATATTTAATTCTTTTAGAGCTATTAAATCGTCTTTAGAAACTAATTCTTTATTGATGTTATAATCAATAATAGAAAAACCTCTATCTAAATCACTATTAAAAAAAGTAGGTAGTACATAAAATAAAGAAAAAACATCTTTAAATTCTGGCTTTTGCAACATTTTAATGGTGTCACTTAATTTATGACCAATGCTATCTGGGTATGCATTTAACATTACACCATTTGAGATACTCTTCATTTTTTCTTGATACATAATTTGTTAATTATAATTATAAGAGTTTTGATAAAATATTGATATTATCTGGTAATCTACCTACATTTTGTAGTTTTAATGCTGCTAATTTTAATGCAATTTGTAAGCATTCTTCGATGGTTTTTTCTTTCATGTATGCAAATAAAAAACCAGACCAAAAAGCATCTCCAGCTCCTGTTGTATCCATTACCTTTTCTATTTTTATAGCGGGTAATTGAATCAAATTTTTTCCTTTTTGAGAAAGTTTTACACCTTCACTTCCAAGTGTAAGGCATACAGTTTCTACCCCTAAATTGTGAAAGAACTCAAAAATTTCTTCATGAGGAAGTTGTTTTTCGAAAAGACGTAACATATCATCTTCACTAATTTTAATTAAAGGGTTTAAACTGCAATAGGTTTTAATAACATCTAGCGCTTCTTGCTTGCTAGACCAAAGTTTTTTAGCATAATTAATATCAATACTTAATTTGCACCCATTTTTAACGGCTTCTTTTGCTTTTTTAAGAATTGTGGTTTGCGCTGGGTTTTTGCTTAATGCAAAGCAAGTTGTGTGAAATATTTTTGTTTTTGATAACATTTCAGCAGTAATTTGATCTTCTGAAATGTGATAATCTGCATTTCTGTAAGGCATAAAATCTGGTGTGCCATTAGAACGAGATACAAAAATTACGCTCGTAGAATTATTTTCTGATTTTTTTAAATGGTTTGTGTTTACTTTTACTTCATTTAGTCTTTTAAAAATGTATTCTCCAAAACCATCATTTCCAACTGCAGAAATCATATAAGGATTTAATCCTAATCTTGCTGAATTCATGGCAACATTGGCAGGAGATCCTCCTAAATAGCGATGGTAATCTCTTGTTTCGTTGATGAGTACGTTATTTTGATGGCCTATAAAATCGATTAAGACTTCGCCAACGCATAAAATATCTATATTTTTATTACTGTTTTTCAAAATTAATTTCTTTATCAGTTATTTCTTTTTAGATGCAAATTGCACCTTAAATTTAGTCTGCAATTGATTTTGGTTCTTTAAGTCTAAGTGCTAAAAAACCAGAAATTATAAAAAAGGCGCCTCCTAATAAAATGGCATTTATTGCACTATTATTTAAAAGGTTTTTTACAATTGGCCCAAAAGTTAAAGTTTGAATTCCCATTGGAATTACAATCATCATATTTAAAATACCCATATATACACCACGTCTTTCTTGAGGTACTATTTTAGAAACCATAGAATACGGAATACCCATCATTGCTGCCCAACCAATACCAAATAAAATCATAGGTAAAATAACTAATGTTGGGTCTTGAATATTGGGTATGCTTAACATAGCAATACCTGTTAAAAAGAGACTAATTACATACACCTTTTTACCACCCCATTTTAGAGCAAAAGGCACTAATGCCAAAGCAAAAACAATGGTAGAAATATTATAGGTTGTATTCATTTTTGCGGCCTGACTTAATGCTTCTGATTTATTAAAACCCATACTTTCTTCGAACATTGGCGAAATAAATTGCCAATAAATAAATAGGGCATACCATTGAAAAAGATAGACTCCTGCTAACTTCCACATAAATTTTGGCATGTCTTTTATAGCGCCAACTATTTCTTTAAAAGGCGTTTTTACTCTATCTATAAAAGATAGTTTGTTGTGCTGTTCTATTTCTTTTAATTCTTCTTCTGATGGAGGTATTTCTGGAGTTTTTACTACCGACCAAAGTATGGTTGCAATAGATAAAATTGCGCCTATAAAAAAGGAGTAATACAACCATCTAGGAATTGCTTTTACAGTTTCATCAACATTTTCTGCACCACCAAATTGATCTTGAAAAATAAATATAGATGCGTTTGCCAAAACAATACCTGCACCAACAAATAAACTTTGCATTTGATAACCAAAACTTAATTGTTTATTTGGTAGTTTATCTCCAACAAAGGCTCTATAGGGTTCCATTGCCATATTGTTACCTACATCTAAAATCCACAGTAAACCTACAGCGAACCATAAAGAAGGGCTGTATGGAAATGCGAATAAACACAAACTACCAATTAAAGCTCCTATTAAGAAAAATGGTTTTCTTCTTCCAAAACGTGGAGACCAAGTTTTATCTGAAATTGCGCCTATAATTGGTTGAATAATTAAACCTGTTACTGGACCTGCCAAGTTGAGTAGTGGCAAATCTTCGTGATTTGCTCCTAAAAAAGAGAAGATTGGATTTACCGCAGTTTGTTGTAAACCAAAGCTAAATTGAATGCCTAAGAAACCAACATTCATGTTAAATATTTGCCAGAAACTTAATGTGGGTTTTTTAATTTTCATTTTCTTCAATTTTTTTACCTAATACGATTAGAAATTCTTTAAGATTACCTTTGTTTAAAAATACATCTCCTTTGTTGTCTATTACTGGTAAACTTAGAGTGTAAATAGGAATGTTAGCTCTTTGCAGTTTTACTAACATTTCTTGCTCTTTCACTTTATTTACATCGATGTCATAATAAGTGAATTTTATATTTTTTTCTTTTAAAAAAGCTTTTGTATCTAAACAACTATGGCAACTATCACTACCATACACAATCATTTTTTCTTTTTCTGAATCTTTCTTTTGATGCACCACTTCTTGAGCAATATTTTGTAGTGAGGCAAATAAAAGTATGGCAATTATTAAATTTTTCATTTTAAAAATAGATTTATATATAAAGTGTGTTTGGGTTTAATGTAAATATAGCTAATTTGATACTTTGGCTTTTTGTTTTAGCTTTTATAAGTTTTAAAAATAGAGCCAAAAAATTACTAATTGGCTCTATTTCAAAACTTAAATCAATAAAAAATAATAATGAACTTTTTTCTTAAAAACTATATTGCAATGTCATTGTTGTAGAACGACCAGAAATTGTTCTTGCAGCGGCTAAACCAGCAGCAATGTTTCCATTTCCTTCTACTTCAGTAACACCAATTGTATCGAATAAATTGTTTGCGTTTACACTTAAAGATAATCCTTTTGTTAAGCTAACTTTTGCTACAGCATTAATGTAAGCGTAACCAGGCATTACAAGGTCGTTATCATCTTGTGCAAAAGATTTAGATGTACCTAAAACTGTAATTCCTAAAAGGTGTTGTTTTTCGGCTCCAAAAGAATAAGTTGGTGCTAAGTTGTATACAAAGTCTGCTTGTCTTCTTGGTTTATTACCTTTATTTGCACCACCATCAATTTCTGCTTTTGTATAAGTAACAGATCCATTTATGCTAAAATCTCCAAATCCTAAAGCAGATTCTACCTCTAAACCTAATGCTTTAAAAGGGTTTCCTACAGTTCTGTTTAACTCGTTACTAATACCTTCATCTGTGTTACTAACAAACCCTGTAACATTTAAAACACCATTCTCTAATCTCTTTTTTAAACCAAATTCAAGTTGCGAGATTTCATCAAACTGTACATCAGCTAAGCCGTCTGAACCATAAGTATTTCTGTCTGCAGCTCTACCAGATGCACCTTTACTATATCTACCAAAAACAGCTGCTCCGTCATTAATTTTATAATTTAAACCTGCAGAATAAGAAACAAAATTATAATCATCGCTAATTGCTTGTCCTGGATTACCTGCTATTGTAGGTATTGTAGATTCAAAAGGGCTAATCACTCCATCACTGTTATAGTCAAAACCAATTAAATTTCCGTTTGCATCTAAATTACTTAATTGTCCTGAGTTTATTGAACCGTTTACATTTACGTTTTCGAAACGTACACTACCATCAAAGTTTAATTTTTCAGAAATTTCTGCATCAACACCTACATAAGGAGAATTTACATTGTGTACAGTATTGTATTTTCTTTGGCAACAGTTACCCCAAACTGGTTGACCATAAGAGTAAGCTCCACCTTCAGAGAAACCTTCAAAAACACCTAGTCTAGCTTGACCATCTCCTGCTACTTCAGAAATTGCAGAACTCCATTGCCAACCAATTTTAGTGTTTTGTGTTGCAGAGAACATACCCACTGTAAGACCAATATTATCATTTAAAGCTTTTGTTACTTTAATATCGCTAAAAAAGTTACTTAAATCTTCGATAGTAACATCAAAATATCTAATATCTTGAGCCAATCCATTTGCTGGATTAAATGGTGTACCATCTTCAAAAGTTAATGCACCTGTTGCTCCAGAAGCACCTCTAACTAAAGCTTCTATATCTGCAACAGTACCAACATTTGCTGTAAATGGAGCGTTCCATTGACCTGAGTTGTTTGCGTATCTTGCTTTTCCATTTACTTTCCAGTCATCTCCTAAATCAAAAGAAAACTCTGCACCAACTGAAGTACTAACAGGATTGTTACCACTTCTCATATCATTTTGTGTAGGATTACCATCGTAAACACTGTATGTATTTTGCATGTTTACTGAGTGTGGACTATCTGAAGTTATGTCAAAACCAGGTAGATTACCAAAAGTTGGATCAGCATTTGTACCTGTTAACGCTACTGGCATAGGCATGTACATTACAGATCTGTCATTTAAATATTTGAAGTACGTACGTACATAACCATTTTTAAATTCTTTAGTTATGTTTGCTTTTAGCTGACCACCTTTGTTACCTTGATAACCAATGTCTCTAGGACCTTCTCCAACTCTCATAAAACCACCAATGTGATAATATAATCCTTCTCCAATTGGAGTACCATATTCAAAATCTAATCTACTAGTTTGAAAATCTAAACCATAGGTTGCACCAATTGTACCACCTTCAACTCTACCAGTTTTACTAATCATATTAATAATACCAGCTGGACCATTAGAAGTTTGCGTAGATGCAGAACCACCTCTAATAGCTTCAACTCTTCCGATATTAGAATCTATACGTAAAAAGTTATCGGCATTACCAAAAGAAGTATCACCAAATAACATTAAAGGAAGTCCGTCTTCTTGTAATTGTAAATATCTAGAACCACCAGAAGAAACTGGTACACCACGTACGTTAAAATTGGCATTACCTTCACCACCAGAAGATTCTGCACGAATACCAGGAATACTTCTAAATAGTTCACCAGCAGATCTTGGTGATGCTTGTTCTATTTGTTTAATACCAACACTAGATACAGAAACACTTGATTCTAATTTAGATTTAGGATTTACAACTCCCGTTACTATAATTTCATCTAATGATTGTGCGTTTTCTTTAATTACTATATCTAATTTTAGGTTACCATTTACCGTAATTTCTTTAGTAAAGCTATCATAACCAATATATGATGCTACAATTGTATATGTTCCGTTAGTTACATTTACAATTTCATAATTACCATCAAAATCTGTGGTTGCCCCTTTAGTGGTTCCTTTTAAAAGGACATTTACACCAGGTATTAGATTGCCACTGTTGTCTTTTACAGTACCAGAAATTGTTGACTGGGCAACAAAAGCTGTAGATGATAACAATATCATCATCAAAAGCAAACTTTTTAAATTTAATTTTTTCTTCATTTTAGTGTGAATTTAATAAAATAGTTAATTATTTTTTATCAAATGTATTTTTATTAGACTCTATTTTGTGAAATAAATAAATCGAAAACGTTTTCGATTTACCGAAAACGTTTTCGATTAAGATAATTTACTATATTTATAGGGTAAAAGAGTGAAGTTTAAATTTTATTAAAAAAAAATATTGTGGTTACACTAAAACAAATTGCAGAAGAATTAGGAATTTCTATAACAACAGTATCAAAAGCCTTAAAAGAATATCCAGATGTAAGTAAGAAAACAAGAAAATTAGTTAGAGAAACAGCTGCTATGCTAAATTACAAACCTAATTCTTTTGCTGTAAACTTAAGAACAAAAGAATCGAAAACAATTGGTTTGATTATTCCTGAAATTGTACATCATTTTTTTTCAAGTGTTATTAAAGGGATTATTTCTCAAGCAGAAAAAAAAGGATATTTGGTAATTACACTTCAATCTAACGAATCTTATGAATTAGAAAAAAAACAGATAGATTTACTTATTAGCAAAAGAGTTGATGGTATTTTAATTTCTTTAGCTAACGGTACTGCAGATTACAAACATATCTCAGCAATAAAAGATCAAGAAGTACCTGTAGTAATGTTCGATAAAATTGCAAAAGTTATAAAATGTTCTAAAGTTATTATTGATGATAGAAAAGCAGCATATAGAGCTACTCAATATTTAATTGATATTGGTTGCAAAAGAATAGCTCATTTTAGAGGGCCTTTATTTCCTCAAAATTCAATTGACCGTTTTTTAGGTTACAAGCAAGCATTATTAGACAATAATATAGCTTTTGATCCTTCTCTAGTTTACTTGTTAGATTATATGAGTTTTGAAGAAGGAAAATTTTATGCCAATAAACTTTTAAAAGAACATACCAACGTAGATGGAATATTCATTAATACAGATTTAGTAGCTATTGGAGCTATATCAGAATTTAATAATCAAGGCATAAAAGTACCAGAACAAATAAATGTTATTGGTTTTAGTAATTGGTTTATGGCTTCAGTAATTTCTCCATCTTTAACAACTATAAATCAACCAGGATTTGAAATGGGAAAAAAAGCGTTTAAATTATTGTATAAAGAAATTCAGGATAAGAAAAAAAATAAACCAATTAACTACAAAGATATTGTTCTTGAAACCGATTTAATTTTAAGAGAATCTACCAAAAACCACAAAACCTTGTAAATCATACAATTTACAAGGTTTTAGTTTCTATTGGTATTCATTTTAGTCGGGGTGGCAGGATGATAACTAAACCGCCACTATGCAGTAAAATCAATACTTTAGGAAAAGTGCTAAAACAGTGTGAACCGAATTGTAGACCTAATAGTTAAATTGAAATAGTATGTTTTGTTTAAACGTCTAAAACAAATTTACGATTTTAACTTCATTAAAACCAAACAAATAGCCTCAAATATTATGATTAATCTATTAAATATTTATTAATAGTTTCTTCCTCAATACCACTATAATTAGCAAAATCTTGTACTGTTATAAATTGATGAGGTTCTTTGTCTAAATATTCTTTAATCTTATTAATAAGCTTACGACAATAACGCTCACTACGTCCTGTAATGCGTTGAATGTCCTTTGGGTATATACAAGCTCTCTTTGTAATCATCATACATTATCTATGCTTTATCCATACTTAAAACAAGAAGTACCTATTTAGGATTATTTAGGTTTAATCGGTAAGGATGGATTAAAGCGGTTTCTCTTTTTGCTAAGTGTGTTATAAAGTTACGTGATTTGATGTATTAATCAAAAAAAACTAAAATTATGGCAAAACAAACAGGAATTATCAAATTAAAAGGAACTATTGGAGGAATTTCATTTTACAAAACTTCTGATGGGCATTTGGCTCGTGAAAAAGGTGGTGTAGACAAAAGTAGAATCCAGAATGACCCAGCTTTTCAAAGAACTCGTGAAAATGGTTCTGAATTTGGAAGAGCAGGTAAAGGTGGTAAAGTTTTACGAAATGCAATTCGTGTGTTATTGCAAAATGCTAAAGACAAAAGAGTTGTATCTCGTTTGACCAAAACTTTAGTAGTAATTACAAAAACTGACACTACTAATGATAGAGGTTCAAGAACTTTACAAGATGGAAATTTAAGCTTGTTAGAAGGTTTTGAATTCAATTTGAATGGAAAGTTAGGATCAACTTTGTTTGCTTCATTTACAAAAGCTTTTGACAGAGTATCTGGTGATGCAACTTTAGATTTGCTTGCCTTTTCGCCAACAGTTAGAATTGCTGCGCCTGCAGGAACAACTCATTTTAAAATTGTTATGGGGGCATCTGAATTGGATTTTGTAAATGAAACCTCAACATTTGAAAATGATGAAACTGCTATTTTACCTTATTCTGCTGCTGATACTGCTGCTATTTCTTTATCAGCAACAATTACTGCGAATTCTACATTACCAGTGGTTCAGGTTTTAGGAGTAGAATTTTATCAAGAGGTAAATGGAGAAATGTATGCGCTTAAAAATGGGGTTTACAACGCTTTGTCTGTAGTTACTATTGATACTCCATAATTATGGATTTAGTACTGCAAAGAGCTTATTTTAAAGAGGGTACTAATGGTACTCTCTTTTCTTCAGATACGTTTTTATGTTTTACTATTGAATTACCCTGGAGAACTAACAAAAGAAATATTTCTTGTATTCCTGAAGGTGAATATGAAATAATACCTCGATTTTCAAAACGATTTCAGCATCACTTGATTTTGAAAAATGTAAAAGGCAGAAGCTTTATTTTATTTCACCCTGCTAATGATGCTAAACGAGATTTAGAAGGCTGTATTGCCCCTGTAACTTACTTGAGTGGCATTGGAAAGGGCATTTATTCAAAAGATGCCATGCAAAAATTATTGGCTTTGGTTTATCAAGCTCAAGATCGAAAAGAAAAAATAACATTAACCATTACATCACAGAATTATGAAAATTATAGAACGTTATCAAAAACCAACACCTAAGTTTTTTAAAAAACTACGAAATATCGGTATTGCATTGGCTACTACTGGTGGAGCCATAATAGCTGCACCCATTGTATTACCTGGTGCTTTAGTAACTGTTGCCACGTATCTGACAGTTGCAGGAACTGTTGCCACAGCTGTAAGCCAAGCCGTTGTTTCAGACAAAAAAACCGAATAAAAAGATGATACTAAATGACTTTCAAATCCGATCGAGTTTTATCGGTGGTACTCTTTTATCAACTGCAATTAATATTAATACCCAAAATATTGTATTTACCGTTATAATGGCAACTATTGGAGCGGTTGTGAGTTTTTTTGTTTCCTATATTCTTCGAAAACTATTTTCGGACAAATAAAGAAAAGCATCTCTTCTGAGGTGCTTTTTTTTGGAACTAAATCTAATAATAGTAAATATAAACTAGTAACCCTTTATTTTTAGCAAATCTTATTATGCTTGCTGTTCCTTTACTTTTTCTATCCCAAAAAGCGATTAAAACATCTGCATAGTTTACCATTTGTTTATTTCTGATGGGACCTGCAGCTTTTCCGAATTTGTTCCATTCTGCAGGAAATTTTATTAGGTTCAAACCTTTTTCATTTGCATATTGAATTCCTAATTTGTCAGCACCTTTATAATGATCACCAGATACAATTACGATGTTTTTTTGATCCTGGAGGAATTGGTCGCATTCTTTTTTTAGTTTTTGATAATCTGTGAAGTATCTAGAACCTGCTATAATTACTTTCATTTGTTAGTTGTTAGTTTTTGGTTTTTGGTTTGTGGCAGTTTAAGATCTTAGTAAAGCAATTTTTAATTTTGAAATAGTTGCCAATTGGTGTTTTAGGTTTTCTTCGAAAGTTGTTATTTTTTTGAGTTTTTCAACTTTTTTTTGCCATTGCTGCTCTTCGTAATTTTGTAACGCTATATTGATTACTTTTTTAGCATCTGAGATGCCAATAAATGGAATGACAGAACCTTTTAGATAATAGGCAAAGAACTGCCCTACCTTTAAGGATAAACACAAGTAATACAGGGATTCTCTTTCTGCTCCTGTGGTTGTGGTAATTACAAAGCAATTTGGACAAGGCTTTTCTAGCGGTTTGCCAGAATTTAGCCCTTTGTTTAAAATAAAAAAATGAGGAGTTGCGTACGTGCGACCTGGTTGGTGTGTTTTGATTTGAAAAGTTGACATGGGTATCCAATTTAAAATTATGCTTCGCTGCTCTTCGCACATAATTTTTTTGGAACTAAAAAGAGATATGCCTATATAAAAGTGCCTTGGATAGGCTGTCAAGGTTTTTAGATAAAAGTTTTTTTATACAAAAGCTGATTTAAAAAGAAAAAGGCTATTGAAAAAAGTTTTATTTAAAACCCGAAGGGCTTGACCTTTATAGCCTTTTAGCGTTGGATGAAGTGAGGCACTTATATTTGCTATCTTTTTTTATTTTATTCTACTTCTAAAATGTATGAATTAAGTGTAGCTTTTACCTCTATATGAAAAACGAAGGTAATTTTTATTAAAATTTACCCTTGTTCTTATTAATTAGATCCTTTTAGACATAAATATTATATTTAAAAGCATATAAAATTATATTATTTTACTATATTATATCTAAAAACATATAAATTAGTATATTTGCTTATATTTATATTTAAAAGCATATAATGAAGTTATTATCAGAGTTTGTAAAAAAGCGCAGAAAAGAAGTGCATCTAACACAAGAGGAGTTTGCAGAACGTGCAGGAGTTGCTTTAACAGTAGTGCGTAAAATAGAACAAGGTAAAACCAATTTGAACTTAGAAAAAGTGAATTTGGTTTTAGCGATGTTTGGACATGAATTAGCACCTGTAGAAAGAAAAAAGATAGACGATGAGACAAGGTAATGTATATTATAAAGACATACTTGCAGGTAAAATTACAGAAACTGCAGAAGGAGCCTATGTTTTTACATATGATGCTACTTATGTAACCCACTACCCTAAGCAATTTATCACATTTAGTATGCCCGTAAAAACTGAAGCTTACACCTCTGATCGATTGTTTCCTTTTTTTGAAGGATTGATACCAGAAGGATGGTTGTTAGAAATTGCCACCAAAAATTGGAAAATAAAAGCCAATGACAGAATGGGATTGTTGTTAGCTTGTTGTCAAAATTGTATTGGAGCTGTTAGTGTTGTACCTATAAAAGAAAACGATGATGTCTAAAAAAAACTGTTTGTATTGTTACAAAACATTGACTAATGAAGCTGATTTTCATGAAAAATGTGCCTTAGAATTCTTTGGAACCAAAGAAGTACCAAAGATTCCGTACAGTCTTGAAGATATGGGTGCACTCGCAAAAAATGTTGTAGAAAGAAGTATTGCAGTACCAGGAGTACAACCAAAACTATCTATGTCTTTAGTAAAAGATACTGAAACTAAAGAAACACCAAGACTTACTGTGGTTGGTGCTTTGGGAGGAAATTATATTTTTAAACCACCTACACCACAATATAGAGAAATGCCAGAAAATGAACATTTGACCATGCGTATTGCTGAGGCTTTTGGTTTAAACACTGTACCTTCAAGTTTGATACGTCTTGCTTCTGGAGAACTCGCTTATATTACCAAAAGGATTGATAGAACCTCTGAAGGAGAAAAAATACATATGTTGGATTTATTTCAAGTTACTGAAGCC
Organism: Polaribacter sp. M10; assembly: GCF_054968445.1. Classification (NCBI taxonomy): domain Bacteria; kingdom Pseudomonadati; phylum Bacteroidota; class Flavobacteriia; order Flavobacteriales; family Flavobacteriaceae; genus Polaribacter; species Polaribacter sp. M10. The sequence goes on along the minus strand of NZ_JBSSBG010000016.1, from coordinate 18,309 downwards.
TATGACAAATACAAAGGCTCTATGGAAAAAGTAGGCAAAGCCATTGGTCAATATTCTACAAATACTTTACTTGATAAAATCTTCTTTTTTGAATTGGCTTTATTTAGTTTTTTAACTGGTAATAATGACATGCACTTAAAGAATTTTTCTATGATAGAAAGTGTTTCAGGATGGATTTTGGCACCTGCATATGATTTGTTAAATGTTAGCATTGTTTTACCAGAAGACACAGAAGAATTAGCGCTTACACTAGCAGGAAAAAAGAGAAAGTTACAAAAGGAACATTTTGAAAAACTAGGACAACTTTTAAATTTAACAGACAAACAAATTAAAGGTGTTTTTAAACGAATGTTCAAAAATAAAACGAAAGCGAACCAATTGATCAACGCTTCTTTTTTATCTGATGAAATGAAAACAGCTTATAAAACTGTATTAGAAAAAAGATATCAACGTATTGAATAATTGAAACTAACTTTCAGGGGAAATATGCGTAGGTGGAGGTAATTAGGGATGTTGTAGAAGTGAAAAAATAAATAAAGGACGTTTTGAGTAAAAACGTTCTTTTTTTATGCGCGGTGTTGAGGTTGTTGAATGGAATGAAACAACCGCAGGCACATGGCAAACATTACTAATTGCTGTAACCTACACCTTAACAACGCGACAAGCTGGCCTCTTCACTAAAACAGTCTACTAGACTGTTTCTTAACGTTCGATCTGGTGGGGAAAGTGGACTAAAATTTATTGCTTAGCGAAATGAAACAAACAAAGACTTGAGATAAGGAATACTTGGATACTACGACTACGCTCAGCACAGGCTTAGCGATGGTTTTGTGCAGCTTGAATGAGATAAGTGATAGATTTCACTTACGAATTTTAGCATTGGATGAGCGACTATTTAGTTCATGACTTTTTTATTTTTACGGGAGTTCATGAATAGCGGTAATTTTGTTAGTAGTTGGAATTTTAGCTCAAGGAAGCCGCTATTTTACATAATGGCGTTATAGACCAGAAAGTGAATGAATGTGTGTATAACTACCCGTTATGTAAACATAGCTTTGGGTAGTTTTTGGTGTGAGGGTTGGAAACAGCTCTTTGCTTTTTTGCTGTACCAAATTGTGCAAATAATTCTTTTAAGCAAAACAAGCAATGTGCTGTGTGAGGGTTGGCAGCCAAAAACTACAAGCGCGTTGGCGAGCGGAACAAACCAAAAGACAGAGGATTTTTGCTTTTTGCAACAAACTGGGTTTTGGTTTGTGGGGAATTCAAATTCTTTTATCCTTACTTTCCTTATCAAAAGCTATCAAATTGAAGAGCTGTCGCATTCTGGAACGGACTCTGTTTCCATAGCGTTCTTCGAGTTCTTGTGCGTTTAAGTTTGTTGTGGCGTGGGTTCTGATTTTTCGCTGAAGAAATAAATCGTAACGTGATAAGAGGATTTCTCCCATAACGTTGCAGTCCTTTCCAAAATGTCTGCCGGTTGTTTCTACGCCTAAATCATCAAAACAATAGAAATTGCTGTTGCCGTATTCTTGAATGGTTTTGTAGCCAATGTTATTGAAAGCAAATGTGATGTTTCTTGCTGGAATTAGTTCGTAAGATTTTTGGTGTGGTACGATGTGTCTTAACAGTTTCATTAAACTTGTTTTACCACAACCAACTGGACCAGATAACAGAATGCCTTTGTTGGGATCTATATTTAATTTTGCGCAGGCATCAAAATCGCGAATGAAATAAATACACAACTTGTAAAGGACAACCTCATCTTCTTCATAAATCTTGAAGTTTTTACCAAACATCATTTTTCCTTTGGCATCAAGGTAAAGTAGAATGCTTTTGAAATCGTAATTGATCTGATTATCATGTAGTTCTCCAAGTTGATATTGAACGCCTTTTTCGATGATTATGTGAGGTTGATTATTCATTGTTATTCTGGTTTAAGACTTCTCGACTGCGCTCGAAGTGACGATGTGATTCTGAATCAAGTTCAGAATGACAAAAAATTAAAGTGGTTCGTTGTAGTTTTTGTTTTTAGTTGTCTTAAGGTTGTCCATATTTGGGACACTGCTGTTGCGTTTGCCATTTTTTTCAGAATCATTAAAATCTGAATTTTTAAAATTTTCTTCTTTACTGTTTATATTGTTTATTACTGTTTTATTATGTTTATATTTAGGTACCAATGCTTGTCTACTACTTGTCCTGATTTTGGGACTGTACTGGTACAGAGCTTGTCCTGCGCTTGTCCAATTTTTAATCAATTTAATTTTGCTACCCCTGTACGGATTGTGTGATGGTTCGTATTGTATATATCCGTATTTGTGTAACTCTTTTAAACAGCGATGATAGGTTGATTTTGAACCTATTTTGGATTGTTTCATAACCTCATCACGTATTACAAAAAACTCTTCAGGAAACCGTGTACTATTCCAAACTTGAAATAAGGCCATATATAGACTTATATGTGTTGGGTTTAACCGGTTGTCTTCTAAAAAATGTTGAAATATGGTGTTAAGGTGTTTGATGTAGTTTACTTCTTCCATAAAAAGACCCTCTTTTTAGCTTCGCTATGTACTTTCAATGAAAATATATTTTCATTTCAGTAATGCTCGGGGTGACAATTAGAATCTATTATGGATGCGGTTTTCTTCCATTACTTTTAGTATTTCTTGGTAGTCGTAATAGATAACGCCGCCAACTTTTGTATAGGGTAGTGTTCCATTGATGCGAAGATTTTGTAATGTTCCTGGTGAGATACTTAAGAGATTTCGAACCTCTGGTGATTTTAACCATTTTTTGGGTGTAAACCCAGATTGGTGGTTAATGATTGCTTTAATGTCTTCCAGTAATTCTTCTTTGAATTCGCGAAGATCTTCTGTAGTAATAATTGTTGCTGCCGTAGTAAAGTTTTAAGTTAAATAGCTACCGCCTTGAACTCTCATTCTTGGCAGCAGCTATTAATATGATTTGACTTTCGTTTGGCTAAAATGCTGTGAATTAGTAAAATTTACCCCCAAGTTAGTAATAGATTGGGTGAAACTTTAACAGTTAAGAGAATATACTCGAACAGAATTTAATACTTAAGATCATCTTGATTCATTTTATTTTCGAGACTTACTTTTAAGTTATTTATGAATTTTGTCCTATCCATTTTACGTTCTCGTATTTCTAGGTATGTTCTGTAAAAATTACCTAAGTCCATAGAGAATACTTTTTCACAAATTGATGCTATGAATTTAATATCTGAATTACCGTTCTGAATTGCTCCAACAGCCTGTAAAGCGTATATTAATTCTACCAAATCTGTTTTGCTTGCTGTCCAAGAAAAATTATCTATTGAAGGAAGAAGTGATTTTTTAGTAGAATGATACAACTCTTTGCGTCGTAAGTAACTTAACTCAGAATTATAATGATTGATTAGTAACTCTACTGCTATAATTTGTGCTACCGTATTATCGTGACTAGTAGAAATTCAGGATCTGTATAATAGTGCGAAGTTTCAGAAATTAACTCCAAAGAATCTTTACCTCTAACAAAATAATATTTGTCTAATGTTGTTTGATTTTGCAAGTAATATTTTTCAAAATAGAGATAGGGTTTTCGCCGTTCTTCGATGTTGTTTAATTGTTCTTCAATATGTTTTCTCTACCTTTTTGTGGGGCCATTTGGTTTTTCTAAAGTATATCTGTGTATTTTCACAAAGAATTTTAGTCTACCATAAACATATGGTTTATGTATTTTGAAAAAATCAATTTCATCTTGAATGGAATCAAAATCATTTTCCCTCACCAATATGCGTAATTTTTGAATGTATTTTCTTGAAATTTTTATTCCCTTTGATGAGTTTTTTGGTTCTGATAAGTTAGATTCTTGTACAAAGTGGATTTCACTTTTATAATCATCAAGTATTTTTAAAATTTGTTTAATCATATTAGTGTTTACTAACCTTAAATACTAACATTGTTAAATAGGTGCATAGAATATATACACCGTAATGTATTAGTCATCAAGACATGTGTAATGTATCTTGTTTTTAGCTATATTTTACTCGATGCTTTTCTTAAGAAAATATTATAAGTAAAGGTCAGAGTATTTATTAGTTGTATTAGGTAAGTTATTGCTCTAACCATTTTTTAAATTCTGAAACTTTTAAACGACTTACTATTGGTTTTTCGTCAACTTTTGCTGATATATTCAGAATAATTTTTCTATTAAAATAAGGTTGATATGAATTTATAGCTGCTCTATTAACCAACATCTGCCTATTTATTCTAAAAAATTGTTTTGGGTCACAAACGGATTCAATATACTCTATCTTCTTATAAACAGGTGATTTCTTACCATTGAATGCATGAAGATATGTTACTTCATTTTGAATACTAAAACAAGCAATTTCATCTACTTTAAAAACAATGGTTTTTTCTTTAAATTGACTTAAAAAGTTTTGCTGAAAACTTGGGGCTGGTTTATTAAATTCAACTAATTTATTTGTGTTTAAATTAGCTTGCAATGTTTTATACTTTCCTAAAGCACTATTGATTTCTTCATTCCTAAAAGGTTTAAGAATATAATCTATTCCATTATTTTTTATGGCTTTCATTGCATATTCATCATAAGCTGTACAGAAAACAACAGGTGTAATGATGTCTACATGATTAAAAATTTCAAAACTCAAACCATCTGACAGTTCTATATCAAAAAACAGTAAATGTAAATTTTGTTGATGCTTTACCAGATAATCTACAGCATCAACTATACTTTCAACTATGTTCACAACAAGAAAATCTCCACTATCTTCAATTATTTCTTTTAAAAGATTAGCTGTGTGTAATTCATCTTCAACTATTAATATATTCATTAGCTGGGTTAATTAATTTTAATTTTACTTGAAAAATATCGTCAAACTTTGAGATAACCACACCTTTATTTTCACCTAAAAGCTTGTACCTTTTTTTTAACAATGTCAATCCAGTACCTGTTGTCTGGGTTTGCGTTAATTTTTCTTGGATATTATTACTTACTTCAATGTAGTCATTTGACACGCTAACTATTTTAATTCTAAGTGGTTTATTTGATGACATACTATTGTGCTTAAAGCAATTTTCTACAATATTCTGAAGCGCAAAAGAAGGAAGACGATATAAATTGTATTTTTCATCAATGTCAGAAAGATCAAATTGAACAGCTTTTTCGTTTCTACTTTTCATCAGATTTAAGTAAGAATTTAAAAAGGAAAGTTCTTCTGATAATGATAGTGTATTTTCTTCGTGATGCTTTAGGGTATTTTTGTAAAAATCTGCCAAACTTAATATAAATTCCTCTGATTTATCATGCTTTTTCCTAACCATGGATCTGAGGGTATTTAAACTATTAAATAAAAAGTGAGGGTCTATTTGTCTGCGAAGACTTTGTAATTGTGCTTTATAGTTTTCTTTAGAAAGTTGCTCTTTTTCAATTTTTAATTTATCAAGTTGTTTTTGAGATTCAATACCATATTGTATGGTCAAGAATATAAAGGTTAGGAATAGTATTCTAATCGATTCTTTTAATTCAAAATTTAAATCCTCTTTAATGCCTATTGAATAGGCTAAAAATGACACCAATATTAAAAAAACAGGAATACAAACCACTAAAAAAAGAAGGCGCTTGTATAGTGGTTTAAGCACCCAAGAAAACACTAATAATTGCCACAAAGAATAAAGAACAATAGATGTGTATATCCATTGATATATCATTGGAATAGCACCTGTCGTTTCTACTTCAGATAAAAAAAAACCAACCCCAGGAATGGAAACAGATATTAATATAGGAAGTATTTTATTTATTCTTAATTTCATCATACTATTCTACCATCGGCTAATTCTATTATTCTATCACAATTAGAAGCAAAATCATCATCGTGAGTAACAGCTATAATTGTCTGTCCACGATCTCTTGCCAACCTTTTAAATATATCAAAAATATTATTAGTATTTTTACTATCTAAATTACCAGTAGGCTCATCTCCCATAACTATAGCAGGTGAGTTTATTAAAGCTCTTGCAATAGCTACACGTTGCTGTTGCCCACCAGATATTCGGGATGCTTTTTTATGCTCTTGACCTTTTATATCGAGTAATTCTATTAGCTCCATTGCTTCATTATATATTTCTTTTTTACTTTTCTTATTCAACTTTAGAGCAGGTAACATAATATTATCAAGTACAGTAAACTCTGTTAAAAGATAATGAAACTGAAAAACAAAACCAATATGCTCATTTCTAAAACTAGCTAATCTCTTTTTTTCTTGATTCGTTATTTTTGTTCCATTGATATTTATATTTCCACTATAATCAGTATCCATAGTAGACAGTAAATATAATAAAGTAGATTTACCTGAGCCAGACTTACCTGTTACTGCAATAAACTCTCCCTTTTCTACTTCAAAAGAAATATCTTTTAAAACGTGAAACTCTGTTGGTGTGTAAAAGTATTTGTTAATATTTTGGACTTGTAGTGCTTTCATAATTTAATGTTTATCCTCTTAAAGTGTCTACAGGATCTAATTTTGATGCTCTTAAAGCAGGCAAATATCCCGCAACAAAAGTTATCATAATACCGAATAGAAATGCTAGAATATAGTCTTTTGGGTTATAGTTCATTGGTAGCGAATCCATGATGCCTAAATCAAAAGGAAGCGCATCTATAATTCGTGAAAAAATATATCCAAAAACTAATCCAAATAATCCTCCTATAACTCCAATAAAAATTGATTGTAAAAGAAATATCTCTATAATATCACGACGATTAAATCCCATTGCGTTAAGTATTGCAATCTCTTTTATTTTTTCATTAACAGTCATCGTCATAATATTGTAGATTCCAAAACCTGCAACAATTAATATAGTTAACGAAGTAGCTAATGCGATTATATTTCGCAAAAGTTCTCCTGAGTCCATTTGAGCATTACCTTCTTGCCAAGGTTCTACCTTATAATTGGTTAGCGGTTGGATTTTCTCTGCAACATTAATTGCATTTTTATGTTCGTCTATATCAATCATTAATTCAGTAGCATAACTCTTATTCTTACCTAATAGTTGACGGGCAACATTTATATTTACCAAAGCACGAGATCTATCTAAACCTGCTGCACCTGTTTCTATGGTACCAACAACTTTAAAAACTTTTGAAACACCGTCTGAAGTTTGAATTGTAATATTATCATTTAAACTTACTCCGACTATTTCTGCAAGACCAGTACCTAGAATAACACCGTCATTACGTTTATCTAATTCATATAAATCTCCTTGAATAATGTTATCATTAGTACCAAATAATTGATTCTCCTGTTGAGTTTCTATCCCAGAAAGGGTTGCATTTATTTTAGTAACACCATTTCTTATAAAAACGTTTTGATTAAGTTGAGCTGCATAACCCGTAACTTGAGGTATTTTTTTCAACTTATTTTTAATAGACTCAATATCCTTAATACCTTCAGTATATCTAATACTTTTAGCATTACTAACTAAAATCAGTTCGTCGGTATTCTTTTCAGTACTAATTTTTCTTGGTTCGCCTTTGAGTTCATTATAAATTTTTATGTGCGACATTGCAGAAAATGTGATATCTGTTTGAATAGTATTTACGCCATCCATAAAACTATTCATAAATACGTACATAGAAATACCGAACATAACACTAAGCACAGCAGCTATCAGTTGTTTAATACGAGCCGTTAAAAAAACCTGAACTATTTTCTGATTGGTTGTCATTGTTTTACGATTATATCATTTTCATTGATACCAGATTTTACCTCGGTCCATTCATTATTACTAAATCCTATTTCAATAGGGATTAAGTCGCCGTTTTCTAACTTCACTTTATTGTTTTTTAAAAAAGCTGTTGGTATCAATAAAACATCTTTTTTTTCATCTATTTCAATATTGGCCTGTAATTGAGTGCCTGAAAATAATTTCTCTGGTAGTTCATCAAATCTAGCTTCGATTATATAAGACTGTTCAGATTCATTAAAGCTTGGATAAATTTTTGAAACTTTTGCTTTAAATGTTCTGTCTAAATATGTATTCAAACTCACAATGACTGTTTGATCTAACTGGATTTGTGTAATATCTTCCTCTGAAACATATAACTTAATAATGTAGTTACCACTACCAATTTTTAAAACTTCTTCGCCTCTGCGTACTAGTTCACCAGGTTCTTTGAATACATTAGTTATAATTCCGTTGCTTTTGGCTTTTAGCGTATAATCATTAAGCATTGCTTGTTGCATATTTACTTGTTCTTTATTTCTTTGAACACTTAATTGCAATGCGTTTTTACGATCTTCATAGTTTTCTTGTAAACCTAATAGGTTGCTTTTGGACGTTTCGAATTGCAGTTTCTTTTTTTCATAATCTAGCTGTGACACTGATTTTTTATTCCACAAGTCTTTGTATGTATTGAACTGTTCTTCGTCAAACAAAAGTTGTTCTTGAGCTTGAACAATTTGAGCTTTTAGATTCTGCAGCTGTGGCGAAGAAGGCATTGCATTCATTTTTGAATCATTAAATACAATTACTGACTCTTTTAGTTGACTCTTTTGCACCTCACTATCAAGTATAGCGATGGTTTGGTCGTTAGCAACGCTATCTCCTTCCTTTAAATTTAACTGCGTTAAAATAGCATCTACTTTAGCCGAAAGAAGGTATTCATTTTCCATTTCCATAATACCACTTGCAAAAACAACCTCTTGAACGTTCTTTTTTATTGGTGATACCGATTCTTCTTTCCCACAACTTAATAGCAGAAGAAAAACACTTATGTATATAAAATTTGTTTTCATTTTAATTAGATTCAAAGTCAATTTGACGAATGTATTTTTTATATTTTGATAACATTAATGATGCTAAACTGTTTAAATAATTATTTTGAGTATAAAGTAGTTCTTTAAATTTTTCCAAGCGATTATCTAAACTTATTACGCCGTTCTGGTATAAATTTTCTGTGTGCTGGTCATTCTCTTTTTGTAATGCTAATATTGTCTTATCATCTTCAAGCTGTTCCATGCCTTGCACAAACTGTAATTGTAATAACTCATCTTCTTTTTGAAATTGCAACTTGGAACTTTCTAGTTCTAGCTTTTGAAGCTCTATATTGATTTTAGATTGTTGAATTTTTTTCTTCCGCGAAAAGTCAAAAGGATTTAAGTTTATCGTAACTCCAAAAAGTTGTTGAGGTAAATCATTAGCGTCCGAAAAATCAAAAAACTCATCCGTTGCCCAGGTTTTGGTATCCTGATAAACTAAACTCAACGTAGGGTAGCGTAATGCTTTTGTTTGTTTTAATTGCGCTTCTACACCCAAAAGATTAGCTTCTTGAAGCAGAATTTCAGGATGTGTTTGTGTACTGTTTAAACTAAATTCATCAAACACTTCAAACCTATCATTTACAACAATACTATCTTGTGTGTCTAGTTGAGTTTGCAATTGTATTATATATTGTTTTAAAGAGCTTTTACTTGATTTCAGTTGACTTCCTATCTGTTTGAAATTAATTAAAGCTTGATTGTATTCGGACTTACTTATTATTCCTTTATCAAATTGATTTGATGCATTTTCAAGAATAGTTTTAGATGTTCGTTCATTTTTTTCATAAACCTTTATACTTTCTTGAGTAAGAATTATTGAGTAGTATGTAGAAGCTAATTGATTATATAAATTGAATCTATTTAACTCTGTACTTGCCTTTGCTTTAGAAATATCTAATTTTGATACTTCGACAGCAAATATCTTCTGAAAATTAAGCACGTCCCATTGCGCCTGCATAGTACGTGAATATTGATATTTTGTACCAAATACAATCTCTGAGAATTCTCCTTCTGGTGCTGTTGGGTCAAAAATTTGTGCTGGTATTAAACTAGGTTGTAATGTAATGTTATCATTATAACCAAGAGATGTATTTATATCTGGTAATAGATTTGTTTTACTTTCTTTATTTTTTGACAAATACAACTGCTCATTTAAATCGGAAGTTTTTAGGAGAATAGAATTATCATCAGCATAATTAAAAAGCTCTTGCAATGATGAAAACTCTATTTGACCGTGAACCGAATAACAAGTGAAAACATAGAGACAAACTAAAACAAGTTTACTCTTGGATCTTTCTTTTATCAGTTTAAAAATAGTCATGCTTATTATCGTTTTTTAATTTGATACAAAAATGCTTTAAGAAATGAAGCTCAACAAGCAAAGAATTAGTGAACTGAACATTTTAGAGGACTAATTGAACAATGAGAACAATAGTGTATTAAAAAGGTGAGATTTCACTTAAAAACTAAGCCCTAAACCAACACTTATCGAATATCCTGTAAAACCTCTTATAGAACCAATATTGTTATCAAATTTCGAATTGGTATATTCGAAGTTTCCATTACAATACACAACTTTACCTAGTCTGTAGTTTGTGCCTAAAGAAAATGATAAAAAATTACTTTTTTCTGCACTCTCGTTAAAATTTTGACCACCAAATAAACTACCAGATCCACCACCAGCTTTTGCATTTATAGCACCAATGGTTAAATCTGTATAAATACTCCAATTATTTTTTAAAAAAGGGATATATCTTAACCCTAAACCTGTTTTAAAGATCCCTGCACCATAACCAGAACCACTTATATCACCACCACTGAATTTAATTTCTTGATCTTTGGTTGAGAGCAAAGTAAAATCAATTAAAGCACCAAATCTATCTGTAAACATATATCCAAAATCAAAATTCCATAAACTGTTAATGTCACTGATATCTACCAAAGTTTCTTCATCAAAGTCAGTTTTATAATTACCATCGATAAAATTTTGACCAAAAGAAACGGTTAGAAAAAACGTTTTTCTCCAAGAAGCTAAGCCGTTAATCATTTTATAATATTCTCTCTGTTGTCTTGCACTTTCATGATCGGAAATATCATATTTTTCTGAGGTAACAAGGCTTTCGTTTTTATCTGTATTATCGGTTATAATAAACCTACTTTTACAATCGAGTAACCTAGATGATTTTGATACCAAAATTTTAGCAAAAGTTAGATTTAAACGAGATAAAGAGGCACAATTAAGGGGCATTATTTCTTCATTTAAACTTAACGATACTGTGTTTCTATCAAAAAAATCTTGTCTGTAATTAGTCTTCACAAATTTTTGTAAAAACTTTATATAATGGTTAACATTTTTTAATCGCGGTAACTTTACATAGTAATAAAATGTATGGTCTTTTCTTGCCTCTGATTGATTTTTTATGTTGACAAATTCTATATATTTATTCACAATTGTATCATCTTTCACCAAAATAATTTTTGCATTGTGATTTGGAAAAGCTTGGAGACCAGAGCTCATATTCGTAAAACAAATGTATTCGATTATATCATTATTAAATGTAAAACTTCTTTTTTCTTGAGCATTGTAATATGTTAGTTTTATTATAAAAACTAATAAAATTAAAATCTTCATCTTGGACATAAGTGAAATAATTTTAATGTAGGATTGTAATTGTTTTTTACTAATATTAGTAATGGTAGGATATAAAAAAGACATCCACATCAACCAATGATGTGGATGAATAGTTAACAAACAATTCAAAAAATTGAATATTTAGCAAAAACAGGTTTACCAAATAAAAACTTAATAGAAAATTATTTTCTAATATTTAAGCCATTTTTTATATTGCTTTTCGTTTAAAATCTTATTTAACTCAATATCTAAGTGTTTTTTAAATTTCTGAACATCTAAACGGATTGGTGGTATTATTTTCTCAATTTTTGCCTTTACACCATCCATTTGACTGGGGTCTCTGTTTTGCATAGCAATCCTTACATTTCTATCAAATTCATTTTCTAAGTCTTTCAGTGTGTCAGAATGCAACAACAAAAGGTTGTCCATTTCTTGGTTATAGACCTGAATATGTCTTGTAATTTGACCTCTCAATTCTTCTTCAGTAACCTTTAATTTTTTATTTACTTTTTCCGAGTCGTATTTTTCAATACCAGCTCTTTTCAAAGCATTAAAATCTGGTGGTTGTTGCGCTTCTATTTTTAATGTTGTAAGACCAAAAAACACTACGAGTAATATTTGAATTTTTAAGTTCATAAACTTCATTTTAAATTTAAATTAATACCTCTTTTTATACCTTAAAGTGATAAATAGTTGAGAACCGAGAGTTGTAGAAAGAATTATAAAAAATACCAGATATTCTAGTTGGCTAGGCATAATCTTGCGCTCTGTCGGATAAATAATGGTCTTTGCAAGCGATGCGTGCTTGTACTCAAGATTTTTGTTGAACTGCTCATCGGTTGCGAGTTCCATCATTGTTCGAATATTTTTATATCTGACTATAGCAGCTTCTGACCAGCCCTCAGAATCTTCCTCATTTACACCCCAAGCCGCAGCTGTACCTCCTAAAGCACTCCCTAAAAATATAGGATAACTACCGTGTTGTATTAGAAATTTACCAACATAGTTGTTATAGGTTTTAACCAACTTTCTCGCTTCTACGTTATTCTTTTGACGCTTAAGTTTGACAGGTTCATCAAAGTATTTAATAATATTTACCATGTAAATGGGCCTACCATTATCATCTGCTAATAGTTTTTTATAGGCTTCAATAGTCTGCTCTGGGTTACGTTTATGTAACGCACTGGCATATAATTCAATTTCTTCAGATGAAAGCGGACTACTCAAGTTGCCATGCCAAACTAAAAACGTCAAGAATAAAGAAAATGCAAGACCCCAATTTGCTAAGGTATATTTGTGATACTTATTTATTTTCATTTCTGAGTTTGTTAACAATTATTACTCCGAAATAAAATAAGGCTACCAGCAAGCATATAGATAAGTAATAGTGCATAATGTATTGTCCTCTAAATTTATCCGCCGGTAAAACCACATTTGAATAGCGCAAACCTATACCACCTAAAAAATAGCTTAATGGAATTATCAATAGTACATAGGGTACAATATTTTTTGCCTTCCAAACTATTAACAGGTAGAGGAAACCTGTAAGGAAATTGGAAATACCAAAGGCACCCATTAAGACTAAACTGTCTGTAACTGGTTCAATTTTAGCACCATTTAACATCGCATATTTAATTCGAAATGTGTGTAAAACTCCTCGTAATATATCCATTAGTCCAACCAATAAAAGCACTATTGAACTATTTTTAAGAGCTAATTGTTTATTCATAATTTATGGGATTAACAAACAGTTTTCTAAATTTTAATTTTCTTAAATTCTATTCCAAGTAATAGATTTACTAAACCATCCTTTTTTTACTTTAAGAATAATGGTGTTTTCGTCTTTAAGCTTTAAACTCGCTGAAGCTTTCTTTTTATTTTTTGGTGAAATAAAACTACCACAACAATATGTTTTACTTGATTCTTCCTGTAAATCTCTCAATAAAATAATACTTTCTTGTTCTTTTATTTTTTCATCTTCTTCTTTGTTATTTGAGCCAATTAACTGTCCATAGAATTTTCCATTCTCTTCGTAAATTTTGAAGATAGCATCTTTACCTTCTGGCTGCCAAGTACCTTCTATACTACTTTGAGAAAAAGTAACCATAGTTGCTAATAGACAAGTAATCATTAAGAATATTGATTTCATAATTCAATAATTTTTATTTTTAATCAAATATGAGTATTGAAATCAGATGTGAATTAGTTCAATTAACTGAATTGAACAAAACCAAAGTCTAATTGAACAAATGTGGTCTAAGCTTAATTATTTTTAGCCATAAAGGTCTAGTCGGAATCTAGATATATTAGAATTTATCAATAACTAAAGACAGGTAATACTGAGATCCTATAAAACCAGTTCCAAAGGCTGTGAAATACTCATCACCCAATAAATTTGTAGCGCCCAGTTTAAATGTAGATTTTAAACTAGGAATTCGATAATTTATTTGAGCATCAACGACGTGGTAAGCAGGCACATTACCATCACCAAAAGATGCTTCCCAAAAATATGAATCGCTCCACTTCCAAGAGGTATTAAAACCAAAGTTTTTAAAAAGATTAGTTTTTCCAAAAGATGCTTTTACTTTATGTTCTGGTGTGTTGAAATTTGTTCTAAAGTCAGAATTAGCATTCTTATCGAAATCTAATTTAGCATAGGTATAATTTAAACCAAAATCAAAGCCATTAAAAACCTTTGTAGAAAGCCCAATTGCAGCACCATAAGACACAATATCCTCATCTGCATTTGTATAAGTTTGGTATACTTCGCTATCGCCATTTACAATTGCTGCAACAGCTAGTGGTGTACCATCTGGTAAGGTTTGTGTTAATTGGACATCTCCATAAAATGGTGACGATACAGTCTCATTATAGATAAAATCTTTAAACTGATTATAATAAACTGAGGCATCCACTATTATTGAATTAATTTTACCTCGATAACCCAATTCGAATGAAGAAGTTTGTTCAGGTTGCACAAAATTTGAATTAGCAATTTCTAAATCTGCAACATCGCCAGTTTCTGCAAATCGTAGAACAGAGCTCGCAAAATAGGAATTGTTGTATGCACCTTCTGCTGTTACGTCAAGATTAGTTTGCCCAGTAATCGCTTGTCCAGAAGGGCTTAGCGCATAATTTCTAATGTCTCTTGATGGATTATCTGATGCACCTCCAACTAATATGGCACGACCTACATCTAGCCCAATGTATAAATCTTGAGTTGTAGGGTTTCGGAATCCAGTTTGAAAAGATGCTCTAATATTATGATTTTCATTAATAGTAAAACCTGCCGATAGTCTAGGTGAATAAAACCCATCGAATAATTCTGATTTATCATATCTTAAGGATGCAGTAAGTTTCATATCAACGTTATCTGAAAGTTCAACATCCTTTTGTAGCTGTGTATAAATTCCTAGTTCTTCATAATTAATTGGTCCATTTTTATCTGTATAAATAGAACCAGATGAGTTAAGCTCATATTTTCTGTAAGAACCTCCTAATTGAACTTCAGCCCAATCCCAAAGATGTCCAAAATTATAATTAATATCTCCATGATAAATTTTAGAATTGTCTTGAAACTTAGAACCTGTATTTAAATCTGGGTCATTGGTTACTTGATCAAAAGCTGCTTGAAAGTCTGCTGAACCAGGTTCAAACCTACCTGTATCTGCAACAGTACGTCCTGTAATATGCGCTTCTGCATCTGTTGCACCTCCTAGAATAGCATTAAGATAGCCACCAACATAATCACCATACCAAGTGTTGTCATCTTTCCAAACTCGATTAATATTGATTCCCGTAAATACCATATCATAAGAATCACCCGCTTTATCTTCTGTCACATAGCCTCTAACAAAGAAGTTATCATTTCTTATCTCAATCTTATGCTGTTGTAAAAAGAAATTCTTTATGTTGTAGCGATTTGCTCCTTGATATATTGTATTACCAGATCCTACTTTTCCAACATATTGAATTTCAAAATCATTTGCCCAAGGTCTAAAATACAATCCCCAATCAGCTTTTACGCTTTCAGCATTATAATTTGTAAGATCTTGTTCATTATAACCTGTTCTACTCACATCCACAGAAGGTACAAACGCGGAAGAACCTGCAGGAATAAGCCCAAGCTGTTCTAATGATTGCGCAGCTGAATTAATATTGGAAACTACCTCATCTCCGTAAACATTAATTCCGTCATAATTAAGATCATTTCTTGTAAGGCCTCTATTAAATCTATCGGCTTCACTGGTTGCAAACCAATCTGTACCTTTCAAAAAACCAAAATTTACTTTAGCAGCAAACTTATCACTAAACTTGTAAGCCATTCTAATTCCTAAATCTGTGTAAGCATTATCTCCTGCAGCTTCTTACGATGTTATACCACTTTTGATATATCCACTTATTCCTTGATGATCAAAAGGGCTTTTACTCCTCATAAAAAGAATTCCATTAAAGGCATTTGCCCCATATAATGCTGATGCTGCACCTGGTAATATTTCTACACTTTGAACATCTGTTTCTGTCATTCCTAATAAATTTCCTAATGGAAAATTTAATGCAGGTGCTGAATTATCCATACCATCAACTAGTTGCATAAATCTTGTGTTGGCGAATGTGGCAAAACCACGAGTATTGATTGACTTAAACGTTAAACTATTTACATTGATATCAACACCTTTAAGATTTTCTAACCCATCATAAAAATCGACAGAGGCTGTATTTTTAATTTCTTTTAAGCCAAAACGTTCTACAGTTACTGGTGATTCAAAAATTCGTTCTGGTGTTCTAGATGCAGAAATTACGACTTCATCTAAAGCATTTCCTTCAATAAGTATAACATTAATATTTAGACTACTACTTGTACTGGTTATCTCAATCGTTTGATCTTGAAAACCAGTATAGCTAATTCTAATTTTAAAAGGTGCGGTTTGTTCAGTAGTTAAAGTGTAATTCCCATCAAAATCAGCTGCTACACCATTTGCTGTGCCAACTATAATAACATTAGCACCTGGTAAAGATAAACCTGATTCATCAGTAATTTTCCCTTTGATTGTGGTTTGAGCCAAAAGAGCTGTGCTAAAAAGCAATATTAAAGTCTTTAAAATAATTTTCATTCGAATAAATTTAGTTCTGGTTATATAGTTATTACCATAAAAAAATAGAAATGATAAAATATCAACCAGCTAAATCATATGAATTGAACAAAGTGATTATTAAAATGTATAATTTTGCAAATGAATTGAACAAGTGTTTTTTCAAAAATCTATAAAGAAAAGAGAATTTCTTAACTAGTTTGTTTCTTCAAATGTTTATTTGAAAGTTTTTGTTTGAGGCAATTAATATCTTCGCTCACCTTTCTTTCAATAACTCTTGCATAAATTTGAGTAGTAGCAATTTTTGTATGACCTAATAATTTTGAAACAGTTTCTATTGGCACACCATTACTTAATGTTATAGTTGTAGCAAAAGTATGTCTAGCAATATGAAAAGTAAGATTCTTTTTTATGCCACATAAATCTGCAATTTCTTTCAAGTAAGAATTTAGTTTTTGATTTGAAATATTAGGAAAAAGACTTTTTGTTTTCTTTGTTTTAATATGGCCTTGATATTTTATTATTAATTCTTCAGCTAAAGGAAGTAAAGGTATTTTTACCTTATTATGTGTCTTCTGTCTATTTGTGACAATCCATTTACCACCATCAATCCCTAAAGCTATACTATCTTCATTTAGTTGCATAACATCAATGTAAGATAAGCCTGTGTAACAACTGAAAATAAACAAGTCTTTCACTAGAATTAATCTTTTTATATCAAATTCTCTTTCAATGATTTTTTGCAATTCATCTTCTCTTAAAAACTCACGTTCATTTTTTATATAAGTCGGTTTAAACTTTATAAAGGGTCTTTATCAATCCACTCCATTTTAAATGCAAGAGTAACCATTTTACGAAGCCTTTGAATATGTTTCATTACTGTATTGTTTTCCATTTTCTTTTGATGGTCTGAAGGAACATATGAACTCAAGAATTTTTCAAAGTCAACAACAAAACGATATGTTAATTGAGATAAATATATGTCTTGAGTTTTTCTTTTCTTAGTTAAAAATAGTTTGATATACTTTTGAGTAGTGAAGTAGTTTTTTAAGGTGCCATAGGATAAAGATTCACTCATTTGTGTATTATGATAATCAACTAATGTCAATAATGAATACTCTTCATTGTCTTCACCTAAAAAACGAGCTTTGATAGATTGTGAGCAGATAAACGCTTTTTCTTTTATAAGTTCATCATAAGCTGTATAAACTCTATTTTTAACCTGGTCTAAATATCTATTGAGTAAACGTGATTCTTGCTTGTTACCTTTTGCTCTTCCTCTTCTAGAATCCCATTCAGATAGAATAACTTTTCGTTGTAAGCTAATGTTTGCCCTTTTACCATTAACAGTTATTCTTCCATATACAGATACTTCGTTGTTTTTAATACGTGTTGCGTTTACCCAAAAAGATAAAGTAAAATTAATTTGTGATTGCATAGTTGTCGTCTTTTAATTAAACATTCTTCTAGACGAAAGTCAAATCAACTATTTCAATTATAGTTTGTTAAGGTTTAAATTGGTTCACACTTTTTGTGTTTTGAAACTGTGAACCGAATTGTGAACCAAACTAAACTATATTAATTCAATTCTTATGATAACCCAAAAACCACAAAACCTTGTAAATCATACGATTTACAAGGTTTTAATTTCTATTGGTATTCATTTTAGTCGGGGTGGCAGGATTCGAACCTGCGACCTCCTCGTCCCAAACGAGGCGCGATGACCGGGCTACGCTACACCCCGA